>JAJECR010000134.1 GCA_022821935.1 Candidatus Latescibacterota bacterium | reverse complement strand
GTTCACGAGCGGTTTCACGAGGATTTTTCGCAGTACGACAAGTCTGGCATGGCCTACTACCTGCCCGGAAACTGGGTGCCGCACTGTACGGTCGCCATCGACCTGGCGGAGCCGGAGGTGACGGAGGCCATTGCGTATTGTCGCGAGGCTTTCCAGCCAATAACGGGACGGTTCCAGGAAATAGGTCTCGTCGAATTCCGTCCCGTGAAGGAACTTTATACCTATGAACTCGGTTAGCCTGTATCAGACCCATTGACATTCGCCATTTTGCACATGCACAAGGATCTACATGGCCAATCTGCTCGTTGAGGGAGGGAAGCCGCTTTCGGGTACGATCGTCCCGTCCGGCAACAAGAACGCGGTCCTGCCCATCCTCTGCGCCACCCTGTTGACCGACGAGACGGTGACGATCCGGAACGTGCCGGACACCACCGACGTGAGCAAGATCGTGGGCTTCCTCGAGGCCCTGGGATCCCGAATCGACTGGGATCGGGAAGCCGGTATACTCCAGATCAACAACGCCGGCTTTCACGACGACTCCGGCGGGGTGGCCTTACCGGAGGGCATGCGTTCGACCCTGTTGCTTCTGCCCGGCCTTTTGCACCGCACCCGGTCCATCCGTTTCTCGAATGCCAAGGGATGCGCCCTGGGCGTACGGGAAATCGATCCGCACGTGGACGTGCTACGTTCGCTGGGCGTGCGTCTCGTCTCCGAGGATCCCATTGAATTCGAACTGAACGGCCGTTTCAAGGGTGACCGGATCTGGCAGGACTATGTTTCGGTGACCGGGACCGAGAATTTCATCATGGGCGCGGTCCTGGGCGAGGGCAAGTCGACGCTGGTCAATGCCGCGTGCGAACCGCACGTGCAGGACCTGTGCCATTTCCTAAACGCCCTCGGGGCGCGGATCGAAGGCATCGGGGCGAACGTACTGCATATCCAGGGCGTAGACCGGCTCGGCGGCGGCACCGTGCACATCACGCCCGATCACCACGAGATCACGACGTTTCTGGCCGTGGGCGCCATGACGGGGGGCGAAGTGCGGGTCGAGCAGGCGGTCCCCCATCATTTCGACCTGATCAACCGCTGCTTCAGGAAACTGGGCGTAGACATTGAATATGAAGGAGATACCGCGCTGGTACGCGGAAACCAGTCCCACCGGATCGAGAACCCCTTTACCTCCAACATCCTGGCCAAGATCGAGGCCGCGCCCTGGCCCTACCTGCCGGCCGACCTCGTGCCCCTGATGATCCCCCTGGCCATCCGGGCCGAAGGGTCCATCATGTTCTGGAACAAGGTATACGAAGGCGCCTTCTTCTGGATATCGGAACTGGTCAAGTTCGGCGCCCACGTGGTCATCAACGACCCCCACCGCATCATCGTCTTCGGGGACCGCCCCCTTCAGCCGGCCACGGTGGAAGCGCCGTACATCATCCGGGCCGCCGTGGCCCTGTACATGACCGCCGCCAGCATACCGGGCACCAGCGTCATCAAGGGCGCCGAGTCCATCCGGAGGGCCCATCCGAATTTTGTGGAGAACCTGCGCGCCCTGGGCGCGGAAGTGGCCTGGGATGGGTTGGATGAGGTTGGATGAGAAGTGACCCGGCCTCTCAGTCCTCTTTTTTGTCTTTGACCGAATCGATCAACCGGTCTACGTAATCCCACATGCGCCATTCGGCCAGAACGAATAGAATGACGCCCATGGAGAGCAGGAGAATCCTGATGATCAGGCCGTACATACGTCCTCCTCATAACCGGTCGCCAGGGTGAACCGAGGAAGCCGGAGCGGAGGCGGATATGATCCCGAATCTCATCCGATGACCCGGATGGGCATGAGCGGGCTGTCCGCGTCGACCCCGAAATCGAGGCGCACCTCCTGGTCCCCTCTCCTGAAAACCATCTTTCCCGTGCCCGCGGGCGCATCCACACCCGGGGCTTCGTACAGGGGATAGGCGTCGTAGTCGATGGCCGCATCGTCCACGCTGTGTACACCATCAAAGTACATCTCCAGCCGGTTACCGTCCAGCGTTTCGACGGCGACGCGGTCGCTCCCCGGCCATCCGGACAGGTCCGGCTGCAAGCCGGCGCGGCGGGCGCAGAACGATTCGAAGGATTCCTCGTTGTCGGCCTCTCTTGCCTCGACGATTAACCCGCCGTGGATATCCGGTATCCTCAGGAGCCAGCCGTCGATCTGATCGGGGTTCGCCGCGAGGTGGCGCATGGCCCCTTCCTCCCGGATCTCCGTCCACTCGTAGGGACCGATGGGATAGACGGCGACATACGCGCCGGCACCCGTGTCTCCCATGATCCAGCCGTCCCGTTCCACCCAGGCGATGGTTCGGGGTAGAAACAGGTTGATGAAGGGCGCCTCGTCGTCCGGCGGGATCTTGTACAGGACGATTGCCATGCCCTCGTGCTGCATCATCCGTTCATAGGGCGATGCGCCGAAGAGCCGGTCGGGCCACTGCAGGTAAGGTTTGTCGGATCCGATTTGCCGCCTGATCTGCTGCGGATAGCCCACGAGGAAGGCGCTGAATCGTTCCGGACTCCTGTAGGGATGGTTGCAGCAGATCTTGGCCTGCTGGTTTTCTCCCTTCCACGTCAGGTCCCACGAAATCAGGTCGATGGGGCCGGCACCCGGTCCAGGGAGGCCCAGCTGCGACGATCCCAGGGCGAAGGAGGGGCTCATGTACGTGTACTTCCGTACCGCCCGGGCTTCGTGTTCCACGCGGCGGTAGATCGTCCTGGGCGCCTTGGTCTTCTTGACGACGTGGGGCTTGGAACGGTCAACGGCCATCTCAGCGAAGAGGGCCGGGGGCCGATAGGCGGCCGTGGCCGGCGGGATGCAGAAACCGTGGACGTGGTGCTTCGGTTCGAATTCCTCGTCGCCGAAGTAGAGATACTGCAGCGCGGAGATTGCGCCGGATTTCCTCCAGGTGTTTTCCCGGTATCCTTCGCGGCTGTGTCCGCCCGCCCAGGCGCCGTAGAAGTACTCCAGGGCCATGTCCGCCACGTACAGGGAAAGGACCTGTTCGACCTGCTGGCGCAGGTGGGGGTCGGCGGCATGATCGGCGAGCGTGATCATGGGCACCATGTGTTCCACGTGGTACTGGGGGGAATCGTATTCGTGGTGGCCGTTGACGGCCGTGCGTTCGATCATGCCCAGGATCCAGCGCGTCGCCTCGGCCCGGTTGGCTTCCGCGGACAGGCCGTTCCACATGCATTTCGCGTCCGGCCACCGTTCCGCCGCCAGCAGGTTGCCCACGTAGAACATCAGCCAGTGGTTCTCCGTGTTGCCGCGCTCGAGGACGCCGTCCATCATGAAATCCCGGATGATCTCCAGGGCTGCTGCAGGCAATCGATCGGGCCAGCGGGCGATGAGCGCGCCGCAGGGGTACACGTGGAACGGTCCGCCTGCCGGACGGCCTCCCCATCCATCCGTCTGATCCGAGAGGGATTTCCGCACGATGTCGACGACCTTTTCGTCATTCATGCCGGTTGCCAGGTGTGCGTTCAGGTCCCAGAGACCCCCACCGTCCCGCTTCGACCAGTGCCGGACTACCCGGTGGGCCCGTTCGTCGACTTGTTTGTTGTAGGTTTCCTGGCTCATGGTCTTAGTTTCCGGCCTGACTGAGCTTCCGGTGCTCCGGCCCGACTATACTTCCGGTGCGATGATCGCGCGTACGTTTACGAATCCCCGGACATGTTGCCACGTGCGGCCATGGTCTTCCGTATACCACAGCCCGCCAGGTGTAGCGCCGGTGAGCCAGGTCGCCGTCGATGCCGGATGACAGGCCACGGCCGCGCAAAGGTGCCGGGGCCCGGTGCGAACCCATTGGCCGGAACAATCCCCAATGGCCACGCCGTGCTCCGAGGCGGCAATGATATCGTCGCCGGACAGCATCAGGTCGAAAACCGCGCCTCCGTCCGGCGTATGGCCAGCCGAATCCCAGCGTTGGCCGTCTTGGCTGTGCCAGATACCCCGGTCGTCGGTGCCCGCCCAGAATTGTCCGTGAATGAATGCCAGCGCGCGCACGGCAGTGCCCGAGATACTGGTTCGTCTCCAGGACGCGCCCGAGTCGTCCACGATCAGTACGCCGCCTTCGGTGCCTATCAACCAGGAAGTGGGCTCATCAGGATGCACCAGTATGGCGTTGGTGAACCGTTCGTTGACGCGGAGGGCGTTCGAGTGGTGCGTCCAGCGGACCGCGCCAGTGTCGTCGTAGTGACCAGTGGCGATGCCGTAGGGCGATCCGGCCACGACGCCCGGGGAGCCATCGATCGACGCGATGGCCATGATCTCGGTGAGGGTTTCGTCGTGGAGTTGCTTCCAGCGGTCGGGTTGGTCTGCCTGGGAAGACTGGGTAATATGGTCGGGCGGGATGGTCTGCGCGGCTTGATCCGTCCCGTTCGACCATTCCCAGAGTCCGCTGCCCCAACTCGCGCCCGCTACCAGGCGTTCCGGTTCCCGGATCAGGCTCGAAATGCCGTACTCCTGGGCACCGATGCGCGTCCAGGAGCCACCGATGGCGCTGTGGTAGACACCCTTGGATCCGATGAGCCAGTGGTCTCGGGGGATCATACGCAGATTAACTCCTAATCGGGATGGCCAAGATCTTTAGACCTTCAGGATCTACTTCGACCGACCGAGCGTCGACACCAGAAAAATGACCCCAGTATTCAAATCCAGCTAACCATCCTACTGTCAAATCCATTGCCGGTTCCTAAAGCTCTAATTTGAAATTTGGATTAGCCATGTTTTTCCTGAATTCGGCGAAGTCACTCAGCGGGTTCTCCTGAATAATCCCCAAAATACCAGTCAGTGCGGCCTGTAATTGGATCTCATTACCTGAATCTACTGATCTATGGAGTAAGTTGTAGAACTGTTCCAGCGAGATCCTTCGCTCTGCAAAACGGTGTTCGAAGTAAGTAAGGATCACGTCTTTTTCGTTATTTAATGCCAAGATGAGAACATCACGCTTGGACCATATCTCTTCTCTTTTAGTCTGTTCTACTTGGCGTGTTTTGTAGTATGCGATCGCTTCTTTGAATATCGTCAGGGTGTCGGCGATATCTATCGAGTTGGCCAATTTGATGGGGTTTCGTTCGTTCACCATTATGTACCACTCCTGCTAGATCGTCCTCGAAGTTGTGTCTCTTTCTGATTGTTTCCTGAACATTACCTTACCACAAGACGACGTCTACTTTCGTATTTTCTTGTCTAGCGATTCGTCGTTCTCACTTGAGATCGGTGTATCGAGAAGCTCGCCCAGAGTCTTCGCAGTAAGCCAAACCTTGTATGCATCTTCATCAATTGCAGGATCTCCCACCTCAATTACTCTTTGAAGAGATTTCTCGGTTTCATTAATAGATTCCCGCAGTTCACGAATACGATGCCGATAGATTTCGATCATTTCAATCTGCTGCTTGATTTGAACGCTGGCTACTTTCATTTCAGCTTTTTTTCTCTCGACTTCCGTCACGAATCTGGCTGCTCTGGACATCTCAACAAAACCCGATACAAGTGCAGCAGGCCCGACAAACAGGCTGCCTAATGTTATGACGCCAACAGCCATTCCCCCGCCACCAGCGGCCAAGGAACCACCTCC
The DNA here is from genome assembly GCA_022821935.1 of Candidatus Latescibacterota bacterium. Lineage (GTDB taxonomy): Bacteria > JAAXHH01 > JAAXHH01 > JAAXHH01 > JAAXHH01 > JAAXHH01. The sequence continues at coordinate 14,254 of JAJECR010000134.1, read as the reverse complement.
TAGCCACGCCAATGTGGCTTTTTGAGCGGCTGCACCGCTCAACGTACTAATAGCGGTGCCAGTTGATGCTGAGCCCATTGCACCCACCGCACTGTAGACACCTACAGCAGCGCTCGCACCCGCAGTGACGCTTTTGGTAGCATCACAGATTATATTGGATACCTCCATACCTGGACCTTCCCATTTTGCCAGAATCTCAGGTGAAAAACCAAACTCTTCGTCCAGTTCCCGATCTCTGATTGTAGCCTTTCTGAGAAACTCAGCCGCTAATCTAAGCATGCCGAGGGATTCCAATCGACGCTTACCAAGGATTTCCAGATCCCCGTTTACTTTCTTTAACCCCTTGTTGCAACGCTCCAAGTCAGATTCGTATCTTTGGCGGTGGCGTGAGTAGATGTTTCTTGCTGTCTTCTTTCTTCCTCTGCCATCTAGCCAGGACGTAATTCCCGCTACTGTGGCGACGGCTGCACCGATCAATAGAACTGGAACAGGCATCCGGTTGGAGTCCTTTATCGTAGTTGAAAAAGACCGGGTACTCCGATAGATTGGATAAGGTGCGCTTCCTGAATAACTGCGACAGTTTGGAAATCGCAGTGAAGTGACGACAATAGTTATATTTCCTGCGACAGTTCGTCAAGCAAGCGTTTACCGTTGAAGAAATCAGGCATGACGAAAACAGATGAACTCATCGACTGGCTGTTCCGTTTACCCGGCCTGCCCCGCGCCCCATTGGTTCAGTTACCCACGCCGATCCATCAACTCACCAATTTCGGCGCACACCTGGGCGGACCCGAGCTCTGGATCAAGCGCGACGACCTGACCGGGCTGGCGGGTGGCGGCAACAAGTCCCGCAAGCTGGAGTTCCTGGTGGGCGATGCCCTGCGATCCGGTGCGGACATGTTGGTTACGGTGGGAGCGATCCAGTCGAATCACACCCGGCAGACGGCAGCAGCGGCGGCCAAATGCGGATTGCAATGCGCACTGCTGCACTGTGCCTGGACCCGGGACGCCGGGCCTGAATACAGGCGAGTCGGGAATATACTGCTCAGCAGCATCCTGGGCGCCGAACTCTACCTTGACGAACGCGAACGGCCCATTGAGGACCAGAGTCCGCTGGAGGGCCTGGCCGAACACCTGCGCCAGCAAGGACGCAGGCCGTACCCGATACCGGGCGGAGCGTCGGAGCATCCTCTGGGGAGCATGGGTTACGTCGCCTGTGCGGCGGAGATCACGCGGCAGTCCCGCGACCTGGGCATCCATTTCGACTACGTGGTGCACTGCACCGGAAGTGGGAGCACGCAGTCGGGACTGGTCGCCGGTTTCGGTGCGCTGGGGACCGGTACGCGGGTGATCGGCGTATCGGACGATGACGAAGTCGAGATCAAGAAAGAGCGTGTGCACAGGTTGGCGAACGAAACGCTGGAGACGCTTGGATTGACAGAACGCGTCGACGCAGATGACATAGAGATCATCGCGGCCACGAAAGATCCCTACGGTGTCGCGTCTCGAGACGTTTACGAAGCGATCCACCTCCTGGCGCGCAGCGAAGGCCTGACGGCCGACCCGGTCTACGAGGGAAAGGCGATCCGGGGGTTGCTCGACCTTGCAGGCCAGGGACGGTTTGAGCCGGAAAACCGCGTATTGCTGATGCACCTGGGTGGTTCACCCGGGCTCCACGCCTACGCCAGTCAATTCCCGCCTGTCGAGTTCAAGCGGTTCGAAGCCTGAATGGATTGAGCTTCCCTCGCTCCACTCCTCGCGGGTTCCTTTAAACGGTCACATCCGGCAGACCTCGCAAGGTTCCCCGCGTCTTGACCCGCATCACCCATCCTGCTATACTCTCCTACCATGTACCGGTCCCTATTCTGGTTCCTCCTCCCCCTCGTCATAACCGAACTCATTTATGAACTGGGCATCCAGGTTATCAACGGCGGCATCGCCCGCGTGCCCAGGCCCACCGAAACCCTTGCCGCGTACGGCATCGCCTGGGGGCTGACGTCTTTCCTGACCGGCACGGTCTCCCAGACCCGGCAGATGTCCATGGTCCTCGTCCGGGACCGGGCGACTTTCCACACGGTCTTTCGATGCGTCGGCGGGTTCGGCGGCGTGCACTTTCTTATCCTTGCGTGCCTGGCTTTTACGCCGGTGGGACTATGGGTGATTGACGAACTGCACGCCGTGGACCCGACCCTGGGCGGCACGGTGCGAAGGGCGCTCGGATTCCTGCTACCCATTCCCCTGATCGTGGGGATCACGCGGTTTCTTTCGGGGCTGTTGCTGAGGGTGCGAAGGACCGACATCGTCAGTTACGCCATGATGGCGGGCATCAGCATGAGCGTGGTGTCCGTGTTCCTGTTCCTGCCGACGCCGACCGTTCAGGCCGACCCCATTCTCCTGCCCGTCATGGCGACCTATTTCGGTGTCCTGACGGAACTGGCCGTGATCATCTACGGCTACCGGCGATTCGCACGACGATTGCTGCACAGGGGCGTGAGCACTGAAGGGGAGAAAGCGGGTGGCCAGGAGGCGGGAGGCGAGCCAATCGGACGGGATACGGGCGGCGAACCGGCCACCCGGAGACCACATTCCCTGACCGTGGGCTATGTACTGCGGTTCTACTGGCCCCTGGCTGTAACGATCGGCATACAGGCTTTGAGCCGGCCCATCATCAACCTCTTCGTGGCCCGTGGAACCGACGGGACGGAGTCGCTGGCGGTGCTTACGATCGTCTACGCCCTGGCGCACCTGCCCTATGGATGGCTGAACGAACTCAAGAACCTGCCGCCCGCCTTTCAGCGTCAGGACCCCGATGCGCGGATCATCCGCCGGTTCACGGCGGTCTGCGGTTTGATTTCCTTCGGAACCATGGCCCTGATGTTCTGGACCCCGGTGCGGTTTTTTCTACTGGAGACGTTAATCGGCGTGGATCATGATTTTGCCGTACGCTGCACTGTCCCGCTGATCATCTTCTCGTTCTTTCCCCTCGCCGTCACCATCCGTTCCTACCTGCACGGGATCGCGCTGCGGGACCACCGGACGAGTGCCATCGCGCCCAGCGGACCCGCCCGGGCCGGCGCCATTGTCATCGTCGTGAACGTGCTCGCGCTCTTCGACCTGCACGGCGCGATACGGGGCGTGGCCGCCCTGTACAGCGGATTCGTCGTGGAAGCCATCGTCGTTCGATGGCGGATGGGCAGGCGCCGACGCGCCTAGCTCGCGGTCTCTCTCCACCCCTTCGTGATGTCCAGGAAGGCGTCGATATCCTGCTCGTTGTTGAACAGCGCGGGACCGACGCGGATCTGGGCGTTGTTCTCCCGGAAAGACAACCAGACTCCAGCGTCGTTGAGTTGCTTTTCGATCACTTCGTGGTCGGCGCCGTGGTTAAAGGACACGATGGCGGATTGATTGCCGGCTGGCGTGAAGACCTCGAACCCCTGCTCGGTCAGTCCGCTGTGCAGACGGTGCGCCAGGGCCACCGTGTGCTGCTCGATCCGGTCCGTTCCCACGTTCAACAGGTAGTCCAGCGATCCGGAAAGCTGGTAGATCGCCGCGAAGGCGGGCGTGGCGTAGCCGAATTTCCTCGCGTCCGAGTAAATCGTGTACTGGTAATCGGGCAGCCTTTCATCCACCATCCTCCATCCCAGGCGGTCGGGCTTCACCACGTCCATTACCGATTCCCGCACGTAAAATGGCGCCACGCCGAAGCCGCCGAGGAGCCACTTGTACGAGCCCGTGGTGAGGAAGTCGACTCCGGTTGGCCCGACGTCGAGATCGACCATGCCCACGCCCTGTACGGCGTCCGCGTACAGGTACGTGCCGTGCGCGTGAGCCAGGTCGGCCAGCGCCTTCAGATCCTGGCGGTAGCCGTTCCGGTTGGAAATCCACGCCACGGAGATCAGCTTCGTCTTGTCGTCAACCATCTCGGCGAAGGCTTCCGGCGAAGTCACGCCGTCCACGTTACGGACGATTCGCGTCTCGATGCCCCTGGTCTCGGCCAACTGGCTGTACATCACCAATGACGTCATATAGTGAAGATCGTCGATCACCACGTTGTCTCCGGCCTTCAGATCCAGGGAGTTGACCACAATGTTCTCGCCTTCGCTGGTGGACGACACCAGCCCGATCTCGCCGATCTGGGCGCGGATGAGACGCGAGAACTTTTCCCGTACGGCCTCCTCCTCGTCAAGCATCTCCCTCAGCAAGATCGGATCGCGGGACTTGGCCGCAAGGAACTCGATGGTTTTGTCTACCGCGGGCTGAGGCGACGGGCCGATGTAGGGGGTGTTCAGGTACAGGGACTCGTTGGCGACCGGGAAATCCGTGCGCACCCCCAGGGGATCGTCGCCGGACGGCGGCGCTGCGTCTGCATCCGCCGTGGATTGATTCGATTCGCCGCTGCATGCAGAACCCACGACGCCGGCGAGGGCTGCCGCGGACGCAATGCCCATGAATTCCCGTCTCGATACGGACATGAGTTTCTCCTTTTGAATCTTTGCAAGGTTGATTCTAAGCTGGAGGTAATTGTTAAGGGTGTGCAAACACGGTATGGAAACCGGGGGAGAGCGTCAAGGAAAGAACCGGACGATCCGCCTCAAAACACTTGACGGTCCGACCAGCCGGAAATACTGTGGCAGATGGCCAGAAGCCATAACATCTTCCGCAACATGATCCATGCCAGTCCGACAAGTCCAACCGGAGATAGTTATCCTGTGATAGCTGTTGGCGTAACTCGTGATAGTTTTTCGGCATAATCCGACCAAGGAGACCGTACCATGTCTTTACGTTTCACATTCCCACTGATCGCCCTTTTAATCGCGGTGCCGCTGCAGGCCCAGGAAGCCGACCCGCCCTTCGGCGATCCGGAATTCATTTCGCCTGACGCAAAGTTGGAAATGGTGTTCAACGAGGGCCTCGCGCTGACGGAGAGCCCAGCCGAAGGTCCTGACGGGATGATCTACTTCAGCGACATCACCTTCACCACGTCTGCGGGTCCCGACGGGATTGAGGCCGGGCACATCTGGCGCTACGACCCGAAGACAGGCGAGACCACGATCTTCCGCTCCCCCAGCGGGATGTCCAACGGCCTCAAGTTCGATGCGCAGGACCGGCTCATCGCAGCGGAAGGGGCCGATGAAGGCGGTCGGCGGGTGACGCGGACGGACATGAATACGGGCAAGGCCTTCATCATCGCCCACGAGTACGAAGGCCGGCCGTTCAACGCCCCGAACGACATCGCCATCGACGAGCAGGGAAGGGTCTACTTCAGCGATCCGAAGTACATCGGCAACGAATCCGTGGAGCAACCCGTGATGGCCGTGTACCGCATTGATACGGACGGTTCGATTCACCGGATCATCACCGACGCGGGCAAGCCGAACGGCGTAGTAGTATCGCCCGACCAGAAGACCCTCTACGTGGTCAGCAACGACAATGGCTCCATTGACCTCGGCAAGATCACGCCGGACATCCCCGTGCGAAAGGGGCGCATGGCCCTGCTGGCCTACGACCTGCACGAGGACGGGACCGCCACGTTCCGGAGCGTCCTGGTCGACTACCTGCCTGAAGACGGCCCCGATGGGCTGGTAGTCGATGTCGAGGGCAACCTGTACGTGTCCGAGCGCGACATGACCCGGCCGGGCATCGCCATCCGAGCGCCGGACGGCACGGAAAAGGCCTTCATCCCCACCGGCGAACTCCCCACCAACGTGGGCTTCGGGCGGGGCGAAAACGACAAGATCCTGTACATCACCGCAGGGACGGGACTTTACCGGATCCCCGTGATGAAGGCCGGGTATCATCTGCCGCGGTAGAACAAGCGGCCACGCATCTGCCCACCCCTAGCCCATGTCCTTTCTAGACTGGACCATCGTCTTTCTCGTCAACGGCGGCATCGTCGTATACGGCCTGCTGGCGTTCCGCGAGAAAGGCGAAAGCTTCGACTGGTACCTGGCGGCCAAATCCATGCCGTGGTGGGCCATCGGTCTGTCCGCCTTCGGCACGGCCGTGGACAGCGGCGACTACGTGGCCATCGCCGGGGGATCGTACCAGTTCGGACTCTCCCAGCTGTCCCAGTGGTGGCTCGGTATCGCCATCGGCTGGTTCATACTCAGCTTCTTCGTCATCCTGCCCATGTACCGGTCGGGCGTCTTCACCAACGCCGAGTGGCTGGAATACCGCTTCGGGCCGTCGGTCCGGGTCATGGCGGTCCTCATCAACATCCAGTCCCGCACCAACGTCCTCGCCAACATCTTCTTCTCCATGTTCCTGGTGCTGAGCGTCCTCGCCGGGTTCTCCTCTACCGCCAGCTGGTTCGTCGTGGTGGCCGTAGCGGCGTCGGCGACGCTCTATGTTGTCCGCGGCGGCCTGCAGGCCGGGGTGTTCACCGACGCCGTCCAGGGCGTGGCCATGATCATCGGATCCTTTGTGCTGTGGATCGTGGTCTGGGTCAGGGGCGGCGGGTGGTCGGGCCTGAACGAACGTCTGGCGGCTGTGGATCCCGCGCTGCCGGACACGCTCCTCCACGTGGGCGGATACGCGCCGCCGGGCGTTCCCGCGGTGGTGGTCATCCTGAGCTTTATCGTGGTGCTGACCATGTACGCGGTCATCAACCAGTACGAGGCTATCCGGTTCCTGGGCGCGCGGTCTGAATGGGACTTCAAGATGGCCGCGGTGGTGGCCAGTACCGCCACGGCCATATGCCTCTGGTTCAACGTCACCATGGGCCCCATGGCCCGGGCGGACTTTCCCGGACTCGAAACCATCGACCAGGCCTATCCACTGATGATCCAGGCCTACCTGCCCCACGGATTGATCGGCCTGGTGGTCGCCGGACTGATCGCGGGCGGCTACTCCACCTTCGACTCCATCGGCATCGGCATCTCCAGCCTCTTCGTCCGCGACATCTACGCCCGGTTCATCGTGAAACGCGCGTCGGACGCCCACTACACCCGGGTGGGACGCATCACGGCCCCCTTCATCATGGCGCTGGGATTCGCCTACGTGCCCTTCATCCAGGAGGGGATGCTCGCTTTCTACCTCCGGCTGGCCGGCGCCATCGCCGTGCCGCTCATGACGGTCATTCTCATGGGCGTCTTCACCCGCGTGCACCGGTCCACCGGCATCGTGGGCCTGCTCATCGGACTGCTCTACGGCGTGTCAGCGATCCTGGGCGAGAGCCTGGACTGGGGACTGCCCGTGTGGTATACCAATACCTGGTGGACCTACCTGTGGAATATCGTGCTGCCGGCGGCCGGCATGCTGATCGCATCCTGGGTGATCACGCTCCGGCGCGGCCCGGTTTCGGATGACGACCTGGAAGGACTCGTCTATGCCCGGCAGAACGACATCGCCTCGGTGCGCAACCGCATGGCCCACCGGCTGAAGGCCCTTGAAGGGACCTGGCTGCAGAAGACCCTGGCCGACTCGCCCATGCGTGGAGCCTATCCCTTCAAACTGCCCCCCGGCGGCCTGCCGATCTTCCGGCGGCCCGGCGTACTGGCCCTGGGCTACCTGGCCATCGCATCGGGACTGCTGTTCGGCGTGCTGTGGTAAGGGGTCGGTTTACAACACTGAGCCTGGATTCCGGTTTGAGTTTCCTAAGTATTCCACCCGGCTATCTCACAAGGAACGCCCCTGGTCATGAAACATCCGGCAGGCTCGGTAAGTCTTAACATCAGCATGCCGGGATAAATCCACCGCTCAGGACCGCCTCATGTTCAGAAACTACCTCACCGTCGGTATAAGAAACCTGCTCAGGTACAAGGGCTATTCGTCGATCAACGTCCTGGGGCTGGCCATAGGCATTGCCTGCTGCATTCTCATCCTGCTCTACGTGCAGGACGAACTCAGCTACGACCGGTATCATGAGAAGCATGACCGGATTTATCGCCTGGCGGAATCCGCCACCATAGCGGGAAGGCCGATCGAGGCGGCGGTCACGCCTCCGCCCTGGGCCCCGGTGCTGGCGGAAGAATACCCCGAGATCGAGCAGATCACCCGGCTGAAGCCACCTGGATCCCGCTGGCTCATTCGTTACAAGGAGAATCGATTCTACGAACGGTACTTCGTATTCGTGGATTCCTCCGCATTTGACATATTTACCATTCCCCTCGTCCAGGGGAACCCCAAGACGGTCCTGTCTGAACCAAACACAGTCGTTTTATCCGAGTCCATGGCGGACAAGTACTTCGGGAATGAGAACCCGGTCGGAAAGGTGATTACGGGAGACGATCTCTACGAATTCACCGTGACCGGCATCATGGAGGACATGCCGGGAAATTCGCACTTTCATTTCGATTTCCTGGCTTCCTACGCCTCCCTGGCGCCGAACAAGCTGTACAATGAACCGTCGACAATGCAAAGCCACGGGTTCAGCCATGACGTGTTCACCTATCTGCTTCTGAGAGAGGGACACGTGCCCGGAGATCTGGAACGCAAGTTCCCCGAGTTCCTGGACAGGCACCTTGGCGAATTGCTCGAAGGAACGGGCATTGTCGCCAGGCCTTTCCTCCAGCCAGTTACCGACATTCACCTGCATTCCAACATGGAAGCCGAACTAGGCCCCAACAGCGACATCCGGTACGTCTACATCTTCTCGTCCCTGGCCGTTTTCATTCTCCTGATCGCCTGCGTGAACTTCATGAACCTTTCCACGGCACGATCCGCCCGCAGGGCACAGGAGGTGGGCATTCGGAAAGTGCTTGGCGCCCAGCGGCAGCAACTGATCAGGCAGTTTACCGGCGAGTCGATCCTCCTTTCAGTGATCGCACTGGTCATCGCGCTGGTCGTGGTCCACCTGCTGCTGCCCCCGTTCAATGCGGTATCGGGCAAGACACTGGAGATGGATTACCAGTCGATCTGGCTGGTGCCGACCCTGGTGGCCATCGCTCTGCTCACGGGGATTGTAGCCGGCGGCTATCCCGCCTTTATCCTGTCGTCCTTCAGACCCGTTGCCGTGCTGACCGGCGCGCTGAGAGCGGGTGCGTCCCAGTCATTTCTCAGGAAGATCCTGATCACGTTCCAGTTTATCGTCTCAATCATCATGATAATCGGCACGGTCGTAGTGCTCGATCAGCTGGAGTATATGCAGACCAAGAATCTGGGCTTCGACAAGGAGAACGTGGTAATCGTTCGACTGCCGGACGCCGAAGCCATCAAGGGATATACGGCCTTCAAGAACGCGGTCCTGCAGTATCCGGAGATTTTGAACGCGAGCACTTCGACCAGTGTGCCGGGCGGACAACCCAGCCTGAACCTGGTTACGCCGGAGGGCGTGCCCGAGGACCAGAGTCCGGTCTACCAGGTCATCTGGTCGGACTATGACTTTATTGAAACGCTGGGTGTCGTGATGGCGGCGGGACGTACGTTTTCGCGTGAATTCGGCTCCGACTCCACCGCGTGTCTCATCAACATGGCGTCTGTGCGGTCCCTGGGGTGGGAAAACCCGATCGGCAGAACCATCAAAATGACCGGATCGCCGGATTCCGATCCGCCTTTCGAGGTCATCGGCGTCATGGAGGATTTCCACAACAAGTCGCTCCATCAGCCGATCGAACCGCTCATGATTCGCCTGATTTCAGAAGCCTCTTCGTTCATGGAGATCAGGATACAGGGAAACAACGTTACGCGGGGACTCGAAATCCTGGAGGAGCAGTGGGGAAAGATCTATCCCAGCCATCCCGCCATGGATTACACTTTTCTTGATGCGGACCTGGCACAGCTCTACATCGCGGAGCAGCGAATGGGCTCAGTCTTTGTTGCCGGCGCCATACTTTCAATCCTCATCGCCTGCCTAGGACTGTTGGGACTGTCATCCTTCATGGCCGAACAACGGACCCGGGAGATCGGGGTCCGCAAGGTCCTTGGCGCCACGATATCAAACGTGATCCTGCTGTTGTCCAGGGACTTTACGAAACTGATCCTGCTGGCATTCGTGGTCGGCGCGCCCGCTGCCTACTACGTCATGCAGACGTGGCTCACAGGATTCCCCTACCGTATCGAACTCAGCCTGGGGGTGTTCGTATTCTCGGGGCTCGCCGCGCTGCTGATCGCCTGGCTTACGGTGGGATACCAGGCCTTCAAAGCCGCGGCCTCCAATCCCGCGGACGCGCTGCATGCCGAGTGAGGCGGAAACGTGCAGCGGATTACGCCCACGACCACCTCTACCATTCTCCAGAAAGATCCCCCGATAGTCTATTTCAGTTTCCTTAATCCTCAAAATCCGCCTTCTACGCAACATTTCTGTTGACATTAACAGATCTGTTGTGTATCGTTTGTTATGAACGCAAACGAACTTCGTAGATGGCTCAGAAAACGAGGATGTACGTTTCACACGCATAAGGGCGGGAGCGGTCACGTAACAGTTCGTCTACGAAATCGAACGACTCAACTGCCCATGCATGGCGGGAGCAAGGAACTTGGGCGGAAACTGGTGGCGAAGATCAAGAAGGACTTGGGGTAGGACTGATGCTCAAATACCCGGTTACACTCGAAAAAGACGATGAATCCGTTCTGGTCACGTCTCCGGATTTTCCGGAGCTCACGACGTTTGGTATGGACCGGGACGAAGCGATCGCACGTGCGGTTGACGCATTAGAAGAAGCGATAGCCAGCCGCATTCACGATGGACGGGATGTTCCCCTGCCGTCTCGGGGACGGGACGTGGCCACGTTGCCTACGCTCACCGCCGTCAAGGTGATGTTATACAGGGGAATGCGGGAACAGGGAATCGGCAAGGCGGAGCTGGCCCGGCGCCTCGGTTGGCATTTGCCGCAGGTGGACCGGGCGCTGGACGTGCAGCACAATTCCCACATGGACCAGATGGACGCGGCCATGAGTGCCATTGGCCGGGCCCTGTACGTACGGGATTCTCCTTACTAGATCCTGCTTCACACTGATTCGTACGGCCATTCCGGTGCGTCCGCCGCTCAGCTACTCCTCGTGATCGGCGCCTGCCGCTCAGCTGCTCATCATCACCTTCTTCAACGCCGCGATGAACGCCTCGTTCTCCTCGGGCAGACCGGCGGTAACGCGGATCCAGCCTTCAATGTTCCAGCGCGCCTTCGCGTTGCCCACCCGGACGTTGTGATCCTCCCGCAGGCGGCGGACGAGTTCGTCCACGTCCGTTTTCATGTTCATCATCACGAAACTCGACTCGCTGGGTGCGTATTCGATACCCATGGCGTCCAGCTGCTCGTAGAAATAGCGTTTGCCCTCGATGACCAGGTTGCGTGAGCGGCGCAAGTGGGTCTCATCGTCCAAAGCGGCCGACGCGGCGTGGGTGGAGAGCAGGGTGAGCGTGTTGGCCCGGTGGCTGTTGATCCGCGAGATCACCGTGGGTTGGGCGAGCGCGTATCCCACCCGCATGCCGGCCATGCCGAAGACCTTGGAAAACGTGCGCGTCACGATCACGTTCGGGTGATCCGCGATCAGGGACGCCGCGCCTTCGCGGTCAGCCTCGTTTTCGGCGAATTCGATATAGGCCTCATCTACGAGGACCAGGACCCGTTCGGGGATGGAGGCGACGAAGGGCTTCAACTGGGACAGGGGGGTCAGCTGGCCCGTGGGGTTTCCGGGGCTGGTCACGACCACCACGGCGGTCCGGTCTGTCACGGCGTTGCTGAGCCCATCGAGATCGGGTTTCATGCCCGCCAGGAGCGGTACCCGCACGGGATCCGCGTTTGCCACGCCGGCGAACCGGGTAATGAAACCGAAGCCGGGCAGGCTTTCCACGATCTCCGTCCCCTCGCGTATGTACGCGTGTCCGATAGCGAACAGCAGGTCCGACGAGCCCGCGCCCACGGCGACCCACGCGTCGTGTACCGGCGCGAAGGGGCTGTCCGTCCACTCCACGACGGGTACGCCGTGCCTGCGGGCGAGCTTGCCCAGCAGGTCCGGGTTCTGGCCGTAGCGGTTGATGCTGGTAACCAGTGAAAGCACCGCCTCGACCGCCCGGGGAGACGGACCGAGGGCGTTTTCGTTGCTGTCGATGCGCACCAGTCCGGGGGGCACGCCCCAGCCGCGGACAGAAGGTCCGCCCACCATCTGCGCCACGGCTTCGTAGCCGCCTACCGACAGCGCACCGGCGCCAACCAGGGCGCCTTTGAGGAATCCCCGGCGAGAAAGCCCGGATCTTGTCTCTGATTTTGCCGCCGTATCGTCGCTTTTCAGCTTGAACATTTTTGCGCTCCTTAATCGATTCCTGTTCTGCGGTCCATGCTTGTAGATTTCATGGTATATTGTCATGATATAACGTGGTGCCGCGGATGGGAAGATCAATTGCATTGAACTTGACGATCTCCCGGACCTCTCGTAGATTTAAGGTGGATATGCGTGCGAAGACCCGCAAGATACAACCTCGTGAAGGAGCCCTTAATCTTCGGCAAGTTCCCTCTCGTTGCATCTGAAACCCACCGCCTGCTAGACCGGCTTCTGTCCGAACGCATCCTTATCATCGACGGCGCCATGGGATCGGTACTCCAGGGCCATGCCCTCGATGAGGCCGATTTCCGCGGCGAAGCGTTCAAAGACCATCCGGTCCCGCTCCGCGGCGATCTCGACCTGCTGTCGATCACGAAACCCGAACTGATCGAGCAGGTCCACCGGCAGTACCTGGACGCAGGCGCCGACATCATCGAGACCAATTCCTTCAACGCCACCTCGATCTCCCAGGCCGACTACGGCCTGCAGGACCGGGTTCATGACATCAACGTGGCGGCGGCGAAAATAGCGAAACGGGCCGCCGCAGCCTCCATGGACGCCGATCCCACTCGGCCCCGGTTCGTCGCCGGGACCATGGGGCCCACGACACGGTCGGCATCGGTCGCCTCCGACGTCAGCGATCCATCCTTCCGGTCCGTGACATTCGATCAACTCGCGGAAGCCTACAGTGAGCAGGCCCGGGGACTCCTGGACGGCGGCGCGGACCTGCTCCTGGTGGAGACCCAGATCGACACGCTCAACCTGAAAGCGGCCCTGTTCGCCGTCAACACGCTATTCGACCAGGGCATGCGCCGCGTTCCCGTGATGGCTTCGTTCTGCATCGTCGACGCCAGCGGCCGCACCCTGTCGGGCCAGACCGTGGAGGCCTGCTGGACGTCCATACGCCACGGGGAACTCTACAGCGTGGGGATCAACTGCGCCCTGGGGGCCACCGACCTGCGGTCCTATGTCGAGGAGCTTTCGGACATCGCGAATCTCCCGGTGACCTGTTATCCGAACGCGGGCCTTCCGAACGAAATGGGCGGCTACGACGACACCCCGGAACTCATGGCCGAGGTACTCGGCGATTTCGCGGAAGAAGGCTGGCTCAACATGGTCGGCGGATGCTGCGGCACCACGCCCGAACACGTCGCCGCGATCGCGGAGGCCGTAAAGCAGCGTGGGAAGTTGCGCGTTCCCCATCCCGGCGAGCCCCTGTCCCGCTACGCCGGACTGGAGACCTTCACCGTGCGGCCCGACGGCAACTTCACCATGATCGGCGAACGGACGAACGTGACGGGATCGCGCAGATTCGCCCGGCTCATCCGCCAGGAGAAATACGAGGAAGCCCTCGGCGTGGCCCGGCAGCAGATCGAGGGCGGGGCGAACATCATCGACGTGAACATGGACGAGGGCATGCTCGACAGCGAACGGGCGATGACTACCTTCCTGAATCTCATCGCGTCCGAACCCAACATCGCCGCGACCCCCGTGATGATCGACAGCTCGAGCTGGCCGGTCATCGAGGCGGGACTGAAATGCGCGCAGGGCAAGAGCATCGCCAATTCCATCAGCCTGAAAGAAGGCGAGGAGGTCTTCAAGACGCATGCGCGACTGGCGAAAAGATACGGCGCCGCCGTGGTGGTGATGGCTTTCGACGAGGAGGGCCAGGCCACGGACACCGACCGCAAGGTGGAGATCCTGAGCCGTTCCTACCGGATCCTCACCGAAGAGATCGGGATGGACCCGACGGATATCATCTTCGATCCGAACATCCTCACCGTGGCCACCGGGATCGAGGAACACGACGACTACGCCGTCAATTACATCGAGGCGGTCCGCCGGCTCAAGGCGCGGCATCCCCTGGCCAGGGTCAGCGGAGGCGTGAGCAACATCTCCTTCTCCTTCCGCGGCAACGACCATATCCGGGAAGTGATGCACGCCGCCTTCCTCTACCACGCCATCCAGGCCGGCCTGGACATGGGCATCGTCAACGCGGGGCAACTGGCGATCTACGAGGATATCGACCCGGAAGTGCTCCGCATGGTCGAAGACG
>JAJECR010000014.1 GCA_022821935.1 Candidatus Latescibacterota bacterium | reverse complement strand
CGCCCTGGTAGTCGATGTAGTGCGGCCGGCCGTTATGCAGCATGATGTTCCGGGACTGGAAATCCCGGTACAGAAAATAGCGGGTATCGGCTTCCAGGAGGAAGGCCGTGAACCGTTCGAAATCGTCTTCGAGGGCCTGCTCGTCGAAGTCGACAGGCACGAGTTTCAGGAAGTGGTACTTGAAGTAGTTCAGGTCCCACCGGATAGACTGCGCGTCGAAGCGGCTCCTGGGATAGCAGACCGAGAAGTCCAGGTCCTCCGCCGCGGCGATCTGGAAACGGGGCAGGTCGCCAAGAACCTGGCGATATAACGCAGCCAACCGGTCCGAAAACGTCCCTTCCTCCGCACGGAGAGCGGCCACCCGGTCGAACAGCGTCTCGTCGCCCAGGTCCTGCTGCAGATAGACGCCCTGCTCCAAGTCCTCGGCATGGATCTCGGGCACCGGCAGGCCGTGGCGGCGGAAGTGCCGGGACAGCGACAGGAAGGCGACGTTCTCCCGGTAGTCGTCATTGGCCGCGCCGATAACGGTCTGCTCACCGTCCCCCAACCGGAAGTACCGCCGCCTGGAGCCGTCGGCGCCCAGGGACGCGATTTGCTCCGGCGCACGGCCGAACGTGCGGCGGAAAAGCCGTTCCAGCCTATCCCTGGCATCTTGCGACATGGTCGGCTTTCCCCTTACCGGTGAGAACGACCGGCGCTTCGTCCGAGTCACTCCATGACCTGTCGCGCCGCGGTCGGAAGGACGTAACCGACGAAACTTCATCCCGGCCGCTTCATAATCAGGAGCAAGGGCCTGTAGTCGGTAGGATACATCCTGCGCGCGTCGTTGTTGTTGTCGAGGATGACGTAGACCCGGTCGCGGTCCATGGCGAGTCCTTCCGCCGTCTTCGCGCCGAATTGCTCGTGTTGATAGAGGTATTCCGGATCATTGACGATATGGGCGAAGGACCAGATCGTCGAAGGGCTGTCCACGTCCAGGTAACGGATGGTCTTCCGTATGGTCGCGTCGCTCCGCTGCAGGATGTATACGTTTTCGGCTTCCCGGTGCAGGCCCGTGTAGCTGTTCGTCGATCCATGATTCGCAATCTCCACAATCCTTTGCACCGGGGACATGTCGACTTCGATCAGGCCGCAGGGCTGCCGTTCCGCGGTGACCAGGAACCGGTCCCGGGCCATCAGCGTGATCCCCTCGAGATAACCGCCGCGCGTCTGGAAAAGCCCCGCCGAAGCACCCACGTCCCGCAGGCTCGTGGTGACCCAGGATGCCTTCTTCCCGTCCGCTTCGACCTTCAGAATGGCGAAGGCCCCTTCGCTGGCAAGATAGAAGCTTCCGTCGTCATCGCGGGTGATGCCCTCCAGGTCCAGCCTGAACACGTCGAAGGGCCTGGGTGCGTCGAACCGGAGGTGTGGTACGAATACCGCGGCATCTTCCCGAAGCTCAATCCGGAAGATGGTGTCGTCGTGCTTGTCGGATACGGTATACAGGGTGTCGTTGTGGACGAAAAGTCCCGATGGCTGGTTGGATTCGGGGCCTTCCACGGGGAGGACGCTGATCGCTTCGAGGCGGATCGGGTTTTCCTGTGCTTCCGCCGCCCCGGGGGTCCAGAACAGGGCCGAAGCGCATACGCAGAGCGGCGCGAGAAAGAAGCACGACGGCGCGAGAAGGAGGCGGATTGGCGCGAAAAGGAACCGCAACAAGGCCGGCGCCCGCTCACCACCGGGAAGTCTCCTACTCCCCATCTTCAACCTCGGCGATGTAAAGCTTGTGCCAGCGGAAGGAACCCACGGTGCCGTCATCGTTTACGGCGTAGCCCTTCAGCCAGGGTTTGCGAAGCTGCAGGCCCATCCTGTGAAATAGGAAGGCCGCGGGATAGTCCGCCACCTGAACGTCCGCGGCTTCCCGGTAAAGTCTGTCTCTGATTTCAGGATTCAGTTCGGCCGCGGCCGAGTCCACGAGGCGGTCGAAAGCTGGATTGTGCCAGTCCTGCCGGCCATGGCCCCGGGGCTGGGAGTGCCAGATCATGTCCAGCATGTTGCGCGGATCGAGGAAATCGGCGCCGAAAGCGATCAGACCGAGGTTCATGTTCCACTCGTACAGGTGATCCATGTAGGTGTGCAGGTCGGCCGTCCGGATATCCACGTCCACACCGAGATGCTCTTTCAGCATACTCTGTATCGCCACGCCGATTAGGCGATCGGAAGGGGTGGGCGCCCTGAGCCACAGCTCCTGACGGGGGAAACCCTGCCCCCCGGGATATCCGGCTTCGCGCATCAGCGACCGCGCCCTTTCCGGGTCGAAGCCCTGTGCCGCAGCATGGCGGTCGCCTTCGAATTCCTTGAAACCGGGCGGGATCATGGAATAGGCCGGTACGGCTCCGCCGCGCAGGATGACGTTGCACATATTGTCGCGGTCCATCACACGCGCAAAGGCTTCCCGCACGCGGATGTCGTTGAAGGGCGGCAACTGCGTCCTGAAGAACAGATACCAGGTGTTCAGCCCGTGAAACCGCACGAGATCCCGCTTCAGTTCAGGATCCTTCTCGATGCGGTCCAGGTCGTTCACGTCGACGTTTTCCATGTCGACTTCGTCGCTCTCGTAGGGTAGTATGGTCGCCGCGGCCGCGTTGCGGAAAGGGTGTATGACTTTCTCCAGGAAGGGCTTATGCGGACCGTTGTAATAGGGGTTCGGGACGAGGGTCATATGGCTGCCGTTGACCCACTCCGTGACCATGAAACCGGAATTCGTGATAATGTTCTCCGGTTCGGTCCACTTTCGGCCGTATTTGTCCACCAGCCGCTTCGGCACCGGCATGGCGTCGCCGAAGGAAACGATATGGGGCAGGTAAGGCGCGCTTTTTTCGGTTTCGATGACCAGCGTCGTATCGTCCACCGCCCGGACGCCCAGGGACTCGATGTCCTTGTTCTCTCCCTTGACGATCGCCTCGGCGTTCTTGATGTCGTAATAGAAGAAGGCGTAGATGTTGGTGGATTCGGGGTCGAGCATCCGGCGGTAGGAATATACGAAGTCGTGGGCCGTCAGGGGCGATCCGTCGCTCCAGCGCATCCCGGACCTGAGATGAAAGGTCCAGACAATCCCATCATCCGAACCCCAGCTGTGCGCGGCGCCCGGGATCGGGTTCCAGTACTCGTCCTTGAACAGCAGCGCTTCATACGGGAGGATCGTCTGTTCGGTATCGTAGGGCTCGATACTGGGATCCAGGCTCTTGGGCTCGGGGCTCATGGACCGCAGCACCTGGCGCGAGGCGTCCACCGCGTCGTCCGGCAATACCACGCCGATGGAGTTTACGCGGCCGCCTTCCGTGGCCGGCGGCGGTTCCCCTGCGCGTTCGCCTTCGCCGCAGGAGACCAGCAGGAAGATCGATACAAGAATTGCGGGAGTGCGCATGGCGTATCGTCGTTTCGTTATGCCGGCAGGCCGGTGGCTTGACGGTTGAATCGCGGCCGGATTACGATCGGATTACGACCGGATTACGGTCAAATTACGGCCCAATTGCGGCCGGATTAGGCCCAATTGCGACCCAATTGCGGCCCGCCTCTAAATCCGGATCAGTTCCTTTACAAGTAGGTCGTTGATCCGGCCCGCGAATCCCACGGGATCGTCGAGCTTGGATCCCTCGGCCACCACGGCCTGCTCGTAAAGCAGCCGGCCGATGGACTCGACGCGCGCGTCGCCACTGTCGCTGTCGTGGAGCTTCTGCAGGCCCTGGACTACGGGATGTCCGGCGTTGAGTTCCAGGATGCGCTTTGAGGCCTGGGACTGGGCTCCGCCTTCGCCCATACGCTGCATGAGCCGTTCCATGTGGGCGCTCATGGCGCCTTCGTCGGCCACCAGGCAGGACGCGCTGTCCTTGAGACGCGTGGACAACCGGATGTCCTGTACCTCCGAAATCTTGCCCTTCAGGGTCTCGATCAGGGCCTTGAAGGTCTTCTCTTCGTCTTCCGCCCTGGCCTTGTCGGATTCGTCGGCCGTAATGTCGCCCTTGTCGGCCGCCTTGTACTTCTTCTCGCGGTACTCGGTCACCGACGACATGACGAATTCGTCGATGGGATCCGTCATGAAGAGGACGTTCCAGCCGCGGTCCCGGAAGACCTCCAGGTACGGCGTCCTCTCGAGCATGCCGCGGTGCTCGCCGATCAGGTAGTAGATCTCCTCCTGGTCGGGCGGCATCTGGTCGACGTATTCATCCATGGAGATGTACTTCCCGGCCTCGGTGTTCATGGATTCGTACACGGCGAGGGCGGTGAGGGCGTCCCGGTTCTCGAAATCCTGCGCCATCCCTTCCTTGAGGATCAGACCCAGCTCTTTGAAGAAATCCACGTACTTGTCGAACTCGTCCTTCTTCATCTCCTCCAGCGTGGTGAAGATACGCTTGACGATGTTCTTGCGGATCCGGTCGAGTACGGGGTTCTGCTGAAGGATCTCGCGGGAAACGTTCAGGGGCAGGTCGGAGCAGTCCACCACGCCCTTGATGAAGCGCAGATAGGGCGGCAGCAGTTCCTCGCAGTTCTCCATGATCTGGACCCGCTGCACGTACAGCCTGGGTCCGACCTTGGAATCGCCGAACATCATGTCGAAGGGGCGCTTGGCCGGGATGAAGAGCAGCACCTTGAATTCCGTCAGTCCCTCGGCCGTGTAGTGGATAACCTTCGCCGGATCGCCGTAGTCGTGTGAGATCTGGCGGTAGAAGGCGTTGTACTCGTCCTCCTCGATCTCGTCCTTCGACCGGAGCCAGAGCGCCTTCATCGAGTTGAGCGTCTCTTCCCGGACCACCGCCTCCGTCTTGTCGTCCTCCCCCTCGACAGGTTCGTGCCGTTCCACGTCCATGACAACCGGGTACTCGATGAAGTCGGAGAACTCCTTGACCACCTGCCGGAGCCGCCATTCCTCCAGGAACTCCTTCTCGTCCTCCTTGAGATGAAGCGTGACGTCTGTCCCGTGGGTCTCCTTTTCCACCGTCTTCACGGTGAACTCGCCCTCTCCGGCGGAGACCCAGCGGACGCCCTGGTCTTTCGGGTCGCCTGCCAGGCGCGAGACCACGGTCACCCGGTCGGCCACCATGAAGGACGAGTAGAACCCCACGCCGAACTGGCCGATCAAATCGGGCTTGCTGGCTTCGTCGGCCTGCTGCAGGGTCTCGAGAAACGCCCTGGTGCCCGACTTCGCGATGGTGCCCAGCTGGTCGACGATGGTTTCGCGGGACATCCCGGTGCCGTTGTCGGAAACCGTCAGCGTGTTCTTGTCCTTGTCGGCGATCAGCTTGATTTTCCACTCGGTGTCGCCGTCCAGCAGATCGCTGTTGTTGATGGAATTGAAACGGATCTTGTTGATGGCGTCGCTGGCGTTGCTGATCAACTCGCGGAGGAAGATTTCCTTGTTGGAATAGAGCGAATGGGTGATCAGGTGTAGGATCTGCCTCAATTCGCTTTTGAATTCCATGGTTTCGGTGGACGCGGCAGGTGCTTCGGACATCGTTCGGCCTTTCCTCGTGTATAGGGTGCAGGCTGCTCCCGTTGAGACATGCTGTCCAGGATCGAGATTTTACGCCTGGATTCGACTTGATCTAATTCTCTTCCACATGAAAAACCGTTGCCGTTTACCGGCTTACCGCACATCGGCGCCGGGCCGGACAACATGCGTATTATAGGGATTTGAACGGTTTATGTCAACATGGAGGTTCCTTCAAAAAAGGCTTTGGCGGCGTCGTGCCAGGGGGTAGATTGTTAACCCGCAACACGCGTAACAAAGGAGACCACCAATGCATCGAAGGCAGGTATGGTTCCTGGCCATTCCCATGATCGCCTTCCTCGCGGTGTTCACCGGCTGGAACCGGACCGCCGCCGATGATCGGCCTGATCAGTCCGTCGACTTCAGGATGAGCCAGATCATGGTCAAACTTAACCAGATCGAGTGGGAACTGTCACAGGTTAAAAACAGGCTGGGTTCGCAAGATCGGCGATTGACCAATATCGACCGGCAGCTGGAACGAATCCTGGAGGAAATCGAAGATGTGGCGTCTTCGGCGACCACGGCATCTTCGTCGTCCGCAGCATCTGCGGCAACCTCTGCATCAGCGTCGTCCCGCGCCGCGATCGATCCGGCGCTGGTAGGTACGTGGCGGTTGGCTGGTAACGACTTCGCCGAAGAGATACCGCAGAACATCCGCAGGTATCTGATCGAACAGGCAGAACGGGCGGAAAGCCCGCGTCGACAGGCCGCGCGCGCTGATCAAATCGACGAGAACATAAAGGAGATCGTTGACGATTTTGATAAAATCCTTGATCAGGCCGGTTTCCTTCTCATGCGGTTCAGAGAAGATGGGATGTACACGGACGGCACGGGGGATGAGGGCATGTGGCTGGTTTCCGGCGATCGCCTGATCCTGACGACCTTTGATGGAAGAGCCTATCCAAGTAAGTATTCCGTAAACGATACCGATATGACGCTCACCATAACAGGCGATCAGATTGGTACGCTGATCAGGTTAGAGCGCGAGAGAATGGGGGCAGGAGACCGGCGAGTGATAGCCAACTCCTTCAGGTATACGGACCGGGTTCGTCTGTTTTACACAAAAGATAATTGACCTTGTGAATTTGCTGGCGCCGATGCTGACCACGAAGCCGGGCACGGGACCCGATAAGTAGAGGATATATCCATGCTCACCGACAGTCAGGTAGCCGAGTTTCACCGCAACGGGTTTCTCAACGGGGGCCGCATCCTGGACGACGCGGCGGTCCAGGAACTGCGGGACGAACTCAAACGCGTGCTCGATACCGGATCGGAAGGATTCCCTGAGGGAGGACCGAGGCCGGTGTTGTTCCACAACATGGTCCGCGAGCGGGAGCCGGAGCGCTGCGTCTGGCAGATCGTGAATATCTGGGAAGTGTCCGACGCATATCACCGCCTGATCCATCATCCCTTCGTCGTCGAAGCCATCAGCCGGCTCACGGAGGCCGACGAACTGATGGTCTGGCACGACCAGATCCAGTACAAGCCGCC
>JAJECR010000383.1 GCA_022821935.1 Candidatus Latescibacterota bacterium | reverse complement strand
GGAAAGCCGGACCAGCGCATGTGTTCGGCCCCGATTGGTGGATGCCCGAACCTGTCCCAGTAACAGATGTGTCGTCCAACCGGATGTCCATCGGGTATGAGGTAGAAATTCCAGAGCAATACCCGGTCCAGGGCCCGCCCTGCCGTGTTCATCTCTTCCTCCGTGGTGGCCCAGGCGATTTTCTCGACAAGAAAGTCCACGGCCGGATTCTTGATCCCCGCGTAGTTCAACATGTTCGGCGAATCCGCATACTGCGAGGTGAACTGACTGCGCATCCGGGAGGGAAAGGGGACGGCAAATGTATAGAACTTACGAATGGTTGCGTCGAAGTCGTAGGATCTCAGGCGATTGACCATCAGGTTGTTTTCCACCTTGCGCATCACGGTGTGGATACCGAGACGTTTGAGATTATCGACATAGGGCGTGAGCATGCGTTCGAAATCGGCACGCGAAATGACGAATTCGAAGGTGAGCGGTTCGCCTGTATTCTCATTGACACGCGCAAAATCTTCGACTACCCAGCCGGCTTCACGCAGTAGTGCGTCGGCCTGTAACAGCGTGTCTCGATTGCGACCGAAAGGCGCGTTTTCCGGCAACGGCACAGGTCGCGTAAACACCCGCTCCGGCAACTGGTCCCGAAACGGTTCCAGCAATGCCAGTTCCTCCTTTGAAGGCATTTCCGTGGCCTGCAATCCTGACCGCACGAAATACGAGTTGTTGCGCTTCAGTCCGTTGTGCCAGAACACGCGGTTGGCCCACTCGAAGTTGTAGGCCAAAGTGAGAGCTTCCCGTACCCGAATGTCCTTGAATAGCGCTCTTCGCATATTCAGCACGATACCAAAGTGCATGCCGTACGCACCGCCCATGGTATATGTCTCGGCCTTGAACAGACCTTTGCGGCGGCCAACAAAGTCATAGGCCGTGTGAAAGCTCTTTTCATTCTGTTCACGGTAATAGTCGAATACCCCGGCTCTTAGGGCTTGCAGCATGACGCTCTCATCGAAGAAATAGGTGAGCTGGATACGATCGAAGTTGTACATGCCCCTGGTGATGCCCAGGTCTTTGGCCCAATAGTCCTTTACCCTTTCGAACACCAGCTTGTGTCCGGGGTCCACTTCCGCGATCCGGTAAGGTCCATTGCCGAGAGGCGGTTCCATCGTCGTTGCGTCGAACTTGCGGTGCGCATAGTAGTGCTTGGCCTGTGGCGTGAACATTGCCGTCTGAATGACCAACTGGCCGGTCTTTTCGGCCGATTCGGTGAAGTGGAACTTGAAGGACCGGGGTCCGGTCCGCTCCAGCCGCTCGATGTCCCGGTACGCGCTTCGCCAACTGCTGGACGCTTCATGCCTGTATGCATGGAAGGTCCAGAGGATATCGTCCACGGTGACCGGTACGCCGTCGTGCCAGTACGCGTCCTGGCGCAGGGTGTATTCGACCCAACTGTAATCGTCAGCGACTTCGATGGTTTCCGCCAGGCGACCGTAGTAGGTCGCCAGTTCGTCTTCCGATTCCATCATCAGGCGCTCATGGGTGATCGTGAAAACGCGCGGGTCGATGTATTGCGCCAGTATTCCCTTGTCGACAAAAGGATTCAGGTTATTGAATGTGCCAATGCCAGCTACCCCGACCGTCCCTCCTTTCGGTGCGTCCGGGTTTACATAGTCGTAATGGCCCATGTCCTTCGGATACTTGGGTTCTCCAAAGTACGCGAAGCCGTGGCTGGGCTCGCTGGCGAGAGTTGACCCGCCGGCGAAGACGGTTAGCACCCATAGGATGCGCGGGAACGATAATGGCGAAATGATGCTCGGGTCCTTGCCGGGTCGCCCGGTCGATTGACCAATCAGTCGCCGAACTGGTCCCAACTGACAATCTCTTCCGCCGGCCGCCGGGTCACCGGGCCGAAACGGCCCATCGGGTAGCCAACCGGGATCACGCAGGCGAGTTCCATGTTGGCGGGGACGTTGAGAGCCTCGTAAGCGGCCGCCCGATCCCCGAACAACGGCAGGTTGGTTGGGCATGCGCCCAACTGCAGGGCGCGAGCTGCCAGCAGCAGGTTCTGCACCTTGGGCCAGATGGATCCGCCCGCGGCGTAACCGTCATGAAAGCCGTTGCCATGCTGCTCCAGCACGAGGCCGCCAACGATGATGGCCGGTACGGACTGAAGCTTGTCGTATTGCCATTTGAAGGCGGAGGGCGGTGCATCGGGAGCGATCGTCACGTAGCGGTCGACGGCAGCGCGATTCAGGTCGGCGAGCTTCTGCTTGATGTCGGCGCGGGTGATGACGAGCCACCGGTCGTTCTGCTTGTTGCTGGCGCTGGGTCCCTGGTGGGCGGCATCGACCAGCTTCAACAGAAGCTCCCGCGGTACCGGGTCCGGCTTCAGGCGACGCATTGCCCGGCAGTGATACATGGCGTCGAACAGGCCCATGTCGGTCATAGTCTCGCTCCTCACGCGGGTCAGAAGGTTTCCACGTCGATATTTTTGTAGCCGGTGCTTCCCGCTCGTCGGCTTGCCCAGGGGCGGTGTGCAGGTTTATATGCCCGCATGAGACCGCCGCGTAGAATTTACCGCATGGAAAAACCGCGCGCTGGAAGCATCCTGTTGCTGTTCGCCCTGTCGATACATCCCTTGGCGCACGCCGTTGCCGATACGCAGACGCTCGAGTTCCGTTACGGCGTCTCGCAGGTACCCAACTACGAACTCAAATATCCCGCCGACTTCCCGCACTTCAACTATCTCAACGCGGACGCCCCGAAGGGCGGCACGCTAGTGCTGCCCTGGCTCAAACCCTTGAGTACCGTGTCGCCGATGTACCAGCCGGCGGGATTCTACCGGTCCTACGATTACCTGATCGAGCGCGCCGGTGACGAACCCTCGGGCTATTACGGCAGTCTCGCCGAGTCGATCGCTCTCAGCGCCGATCGCCGGCGAATCGTCTTCCGGCTGCGCCCGCAGGCGCGCTGGCACGACGGCAGGCCGATTACCGCAACCGACGTCAAGTTTTCGGTGGAAACCTTTCGCGCTGACATCATGGCCCACGGATGGGCAGGGGCGCTGGCCTGGGTTGCTGACGTCAACATCCTGAATCCACTCACCGTCGAGATTCGTGCCGATTCGGACATCGCCAAACAACTCTTCATCCTCGGCTACATGCCCATCGTGCCTGCACATTTCTGGCTCGACCGGGATGTGAGTGAACCGATAACGACGCCGCCGCCACAGAGCGGCCCTTATCGACTGACAGACGTGTCTCAGGGTCGCTACGTTACATACGAGCGGGTGCCGGATTACTGGGCCAGGGATCTTCCGGTGAATCGTGGAAAGTTCAACTTCAATACCATTCGCTACGAGCGTTACCTGGACGCGACGGTCGCCCGCGAAGCCTTGCGCGCGGGACTGCTTGACGTGTGGACCGAGACCGACTCGCGGCACTGGCTGTCATCCTACGACGTTCCCGCGCGCGACCGCGGCTGGCTCGTGCTCGGCACGCTGGCGTCCGGCAATCAGAGCGGCGCCCGCTATCGCCTGGCGCTGAATACGCGGCGCCAACCGTTCGACGATATTCGCGTACGCGAGGCGCTGGCCCGCGCATTGGACTTCGAGTGGCAGATCCGGGCGTTGCACGGGGGCCAGTTGACCCGGGCCAACAGCTTCTTTGCCGACTCCATGTTCGCTTCCTCGGGATTGCCGGGAGAAGCGGAAAAAGCGCTTCTCGAACCGCATCGCGCGCAGTTGCCCGCCAGGGTATTCACCCACCCCTTTTCCTTCCCCAGTACCGATGGGGTGGGCGTCGACCGTGACGGTTTGTCGAGGGCGAGGGCACTCCTCGGGAAAGCCGGTTATCGGGTCGTGGACGGCGTGATGGTCGACGATGCGGGTGAACCCTTTGTGATCGAGTTCCTGTCCTTCTCCCGGGACGACCAGCGTATTCTCCTGCCCTACATGCGTTCGCTGTCGATACTGGGTATCCAGACGGACATCCGCATGATCGAACGCACCGGCTACTACAATCGCCGGCGCAACGCCGACTACGACGCTATCCTGGTGTACGGCGGTATCGAAGTTCCGCCCTCGTGGGAGTTGCGACCTTTCTTTCATTCCTCATCGACTCTTTACCTCAACGCGTCCGGCCTCAGCGACCCGGCGGTCGATGCGATGGTCGAGGCAGCGCTCAGTGCGACACACCTCGATGACTTCGTGAGCGCATGCCGGGCGCTTGATCGTGTTCTGCTATGGAACTATTACCAGATCCCGCTGGATGCCCTCGGGGAGACCCGCATCGTGTACTGGGACAAGTTCGGCAGGCCCGACCTTCCGGAGGAGATGTATGTGACGCCGTTCCCTGATGGCTGGTGGTTCGACGAGGAGAAGGCAGCGCGAATCAGTTTCTGATATCGGTGGGCCGACCTTCAGTTATTTGCCAGGGGTATTGACGGTGGTCTTTCAGATAGATTCGGCCAGGCCCGGGACGCGTCTCGTTAGCTCCGACCAGTCGTCGGTTGTAACGGCGTCCTGGATGAGTGGCGTGCAAACTCCGAAAACCTTTTCCGTCATAAGCTGCTTCCACACGGTGGTGATGGTGGCTTGGTCCTCCTGGTTCACAAGACCGAATAGCCAGTTCATGTATTGCGGCAAAACTTCGTCTGGCGGAAACGATCGGCCCCATAACTGACCAACGATCGTAGCTTGTTCGTCCAAGTCGATGCGATCCCGGAGTACCGGGTAGATATAGGTGTCCTCATTGGCCAGGTGAATCCGCACGTGGGCGTGCAAAATAGCCAACGCACGCGTAGCGGCTAGTTCATCCGGTGCGCCTGCTACGTTGCCCAACCCTTCTGACATTTCCCTGTGATCGTCGACGAATAGGGGAGCGAGCAATGGCGCCACCCGGTCCACCTCCGGGAACACGGCACGTTCTTCCCCCTTTTCGTGCCGATCAAGTATATCGCTGAAATAAAGGAGTCGGTCGATCAACGGAGACAGGTCTCCGCCGTGCCTGGCCACTTTGTACACGGCTTGGTCGATCTCGGTGAGATCGCGGCGAAAGGCGTTATGCACGACCGTAACGGCGTCAAGAGGCGGTACCATAATCCATGTCTCCCAACAAGATGTGCGGGATGGCTTGTTTTCAGAATAGTTTCACGTCAAATCCAGCTTTATCCATTGCTTCCCGCTCCTCGTCCGTCCAGGGGCGGGGCGCAGGTACATCGCGCTTCTTTGTCGGCCCGGAGCACACGATAATGTACGCCCGGCGCGGATTGTCCGTCGTGTTTGGGGCGGTGTGATGCAACATTCGGGAGTGGTGAAAGGTCGCGCCCCCTGGTGCAAGCGGACAGGCAACGGCCTTCGACGGATCGACGTCATCGGTCATTAATCCGTGGATCAGGGGATCGTTGTCGATGTGGCGATGCCAACGCAGATCCTCTTTGTGCGAGCCCGGAATGAACTGCATGCAGCCACTCTCCACCGTCGCCGCATCCAAAGTCATCCAGACGCTGAGGCTGTTAAGGTAGACATCCGGGTTCCAGTAGGCTTCATCCTGGTGCCAGGGCGTTTCGGCGCCGTATAGCGCCGGCTTGAATATCATGTGCCCACCGGTGCTGACCTTCTCGTCTACCCCAAGCAACTGGGTGCCGAGCTTGTGGGCGTTCCGGACATAGTTGCTCATCCGGAGTTCCGGAATTTTCAGGTC
Organism: Candidatus Latescibacterota bacterium; assembly: GCA_022821935.1. Lineage (GTDB taxonomy): Bacteria > JAAXHH01 > JAAXHH01 > JAAXHH01 > JAAXHH01 > JAAXHH01. Next base: position 6,375 of record JAJECR010000383.1, on the reverse strand, counting down.
TGGGCCGAGCACCTGCGGGAGCACCTCACGCCCGGAGTGTCCCCGTGGCGCGGCCAGGTCATAATACATACCCTTTTCCTCGCCCGCCCGCTCAGCAAAGAGCTGGTCGTAGATCTCCTTGAGCCACTCGATTTCCTCGTCGGTGGTGATGCGTTCAATGCTCAGAAAGCCGTTGTCGCGGTAAGAGGCGATCTGTTCCTCTGTGAGATCTATTTGAAAGGTGGCGTTTGGTCTCATCTGTTTCCTCCGACCCGAAAAAAGCGCACCCTTTTGGGGTGCGCTTTTCGATTTAGCTTAGGTCGTTTTAGCTATAAGTTGGGTCTCCAGCGAACTTCCAGGCCTACCGACCGCGGGTCGGTCAGGGTGCCTTGCCTCGGTGTCCAGTGACTGGACAGATGCAGGTACTCGATGACGCCAATTTCATCGAATACGTTTTGCACGAACAGCGCTGCAGTAATGGTTTCATCTGGAGACGTCCAGGTGCCGCGAACATCGAATCGTCCGTATGCCGGCATCGTCGAGATGTCGAAGTTACTGAGGTCCGAAGCGCGTTTGTCGACCCAGCTATAGGTGCCGAGCACCTGCAGGTGTCCGCCAATTGCACCTGCTAGCGGCGTCTCGTAGCTTGCCGTCAGCGCGAACTTGTGGTTCGGCTGCAGGGGCAACTGATTGCCGGTCATATCCGAGGGAAGAATATACTCACTGGTGACCATCTCACCGGTGTTAAAGTCAATATGGTCCCAAAAATCCGTTTCTGGATTGGGATGGTCCCGAACGACCTCTTTGTGTGGACCGATCTCGGAGTCCAGGTAGGCATAGAAACCGCTCAGGCGCCAGTTTTCGTTCATGTGGTACATGAACTCAACTTCACCGCCCCATATCCTGGTATCTTTGATGTTGTCGGTGAACCCTATGATGGGGCTAGCGCTATACTGATCGAATAGCCCGTCGGTGATACGTTCTTGCGTTCCTCCCTGGGGCTCGATGGAGCCACTAATCTGATAGTTGTCGAAGTCGTTGAAGAAAACACCAGAAGTTAACTGAAGCCGTCCATCCATGAACAGACCTTTTATGCCGAGCTCATAGTTGATCAATGTTTCTTCTTTAACCAATCTCGGAGGTGCATCGGACTTGGTCTGGAAATTGCCTGCGCGGTATCCGGTCGAAATGCGCCCGTAGATCAAACGATCCTCATCGGGACTGTACTCCAGGGAGATGTGGCCAATGGTCGCATCCCAGGTTCTCGGATCGGGTTCTTTGTCGTCGAAATAGATTGCAAACGGGAAGGGCCCGATAAAAGCAAAAGAGAAAAGCGCCACGCCACCATTCAGATCCTGAGACTTTTCATCTTCTGTGTAGCGAAGACCGCCGGAAACCCGCCACTGATCATTGACCTGGTATTCGGTGTTGACGAAAGCCGCTTGGGTTTCCGAGCTGCCGATCACCTGGAAATCCAGAAACAGTGAGTGATCGGTACCTTCTGGACATGCCCAGTAGTTCCCGGGCTGGCCCCTTTCAACCGCTTGTTCGGGCGAAGAAGCGGCGTTAATGATGCCGGTGAAGAGGGTAAGGGCCTGCGCACAACCGCCGGCGAAACCAGCGGCGCGAGCGGCGTCTTCGACATTCACGTTCACCCACGGCTGCGTATGGACGTAAAAGGGTACGAACCACGCACTGGTGTTCTCGTAAGTGAACGCACCGGCGATGAAATTGAACGGACCATCCAGGTTGGACACCAGCTGCAGCTCGTGAGAACGCTCGGTGTAGTCGTACAACACGTGCTTTTCTTCATCGACCAATGGTACATCGGCGTCTGCAGCCCTGAACGGATCATCGGCGCTTGCTACCCGGTTGGCCTGGTCCTGGTCGACTTGAACATCCGAGAAGTTGTCGGTATCGCCGAAGTTGTAGCGCAGTGTGTAGTTGTCGTTCAGGTCAAAACTGAAGGCGATCGTCGTTTGCTCGGCAGTACTACTACCTACGGAGTTCCGGTTCACATTCAGTACGTTCCTGACATCGCCACATTCCCAGGCAGGCCTGCCTGGCGGACAGTTTGCAGGTACGGACGGAATCGGACCGTCCCACAGGTAAAACGCGTTCAGGGATTGGGCGGGATTCGGGTTCCTGCTTCGGGGGATGGTCCTGTCGACGTTTTCCAACAGGACCTGCGTTCGCGGTGAGCCATCGTCGTTCAACTTGGTATAGCGCAGATTCAGATCCATCCTGTCGGTCCTGAAACGAAGCTGCGGCGCGAAGAATATCTGGTCCGGCGCATCGTAATCGTTGCCGAAGCCTATATTCTCCTGTGCGCCATCGCCCTCGTAGTAACTGCCGTTGAGACGGAAGAGGACGTTTTCGCTGATCGGGCCACCGAACGCGACGCCGTATCGCTGCGAAAACTGGTCGGTGTGTTCCGTATGCAACAGAAGATCCCAGTGGTCGGTGGGTCTTCTGGAGAAATAGCTGATGGATCCGGCAATCGAGTTTCGGCCGTGCAACGTGCCCTGAGGACCACGCGCGACTTCAACCCGCTCCAGGTCAAACATATTGGGCGCAACGCCGTAGATCCCGAGCGTGTAGACACCATCCACATAGGTGGCGACGGCCAGGTCCGAGACGGTTTCACCCGCGAGTCTCGTGCCGATACCGCGTATCGTCGTACCTTGACCGGTCTGCGTGCCCTCATCCTGAAACTGCAGCCCAGGGACCAGTTGCTCCAGGTCGTCGTGATTGGTCATGCCGAGTTCTTCAAGCATCTGATTGCTGAAGGCCGACATGGTGACCGGTACGTCGAGCAGGTTCTCTTCGCGTTTCTCGGCCGTCACGATGACCTCTTCGATCAAGCCGTCTTCGTTGTCATCGGCCGAGTGTGCCGGCAATCCCGTAAGGGTCAGCGCCAATCCCAATGGGGCAAATCGAAAGAACTTCTTCATCGTTTTCTCCTTTTCGAGCCTCTTCGTGATCAAATTTTGCCCGACTTTCGCGCGCCGTGAGGCCCCGCGGCAGCGCCAGTCTCTCCGTGCTTACATCTCGATACCACAAAGCCTGACGAAATCCGCCTTCTGCTGATCTGTCATGTCGGCAAAAATGGGTACTCGCAGCGCGGTGACGGGCAGGTCGGCATATTCCGGGGAATCCATCTGCAATGTCGCGGCGATGTTGTGCAGTCCATTCCCTTCTTCCGCGCCTTCTCCCAGGGCAGCGCCGACTTCCGCGGGCCAGGGGCCGACGGGATCCAGCATGACGCTGGGTTTTCCTTCCTTGTTCATGTCCAGGCCGAACGGGTTCTCGCGACCCACGTACTCTGCGATTGCCGCAAACAGCGCCTGCTGGTCGACGCCCCGTTGCCTCATGCCCTCTCTGCCGTAGAGCGCGGCGGATTGATTGCAGATGGCGGCCCAGGGCACCTTGGCGTGAAAGCCGGGAATCGTCAGTGCTTCCTCGATAATGCCGTCTCCGCCGGTGACGTGCCCTTCCTTGACCATGAGGTAGTAGCCCGCGCGTGTGCGGCCTCCCTCCATCAGTCGTGCAGGCGGGTGGGTGTAATCCTCGCTGAAGGCCCAGGTGATTGAAGCGGGCAAATCAGCGGCTTCAAGCATCTTGATGGCCGCCTCGACGCAGGCTTCGCCCCAGGCCCTTGATCCGAATTCGCCGACGGGCTTGATGGTCGACATGTCTATGACGGGCATTGACGATCTCCTTGTGTTCTTGCTTTGCAGGGCACCGGTTGTGCCGATACGTCCTTGACGATTTGACTGTATTCAGAAAAAAGGGCGCACCCTTTCGAGGTGCGCCCTTTGAACAGCTTCGGACCCCTTAAGAAGTCCTCAACACTCCATCACATCTGGTAGTTGAACGTCAGGCCGATCCGCCGTTCGTCCGAGACGGTTCCATGCACCGGTGCCGTGACACCGTTGCCATCCCGAGGCGAGTAGCTCAGTACCTGGACCACGTCAAGCACGTTGGTGACCCAACCCGAAACTGTGTATCGGCCGTTCGGCGACACCCAGTTCGCGCGCATATCCCACCTGAGATAGGAGGGGATCTCGTATATCTCGAAATTGGCTTCGTCGGGATGCATCTTGTCGCGCCAGCTCATTATTCCCACCACGTCGAGCGTGCCGTAGCGTGCCGGCATCGGCACGTCGTACGTCAAGGCGGACGAGAGTTTATTCTGCGGCTGCAAGCGCAAGGAGTTGCCCTCGAAATTGACGGGGGCTATGTCGGTGTATGTCTGTCCGTCAATCGTAATGTCAACCCGGGGCGCTGTGGTTCCTGCCGGAGTACAGCAGTAGTTGGTCTCGAAGGGGCCGAAGCTCGAATACATGTATTCGTAGAAACCCCGCAGGGTCAATCTGTCGTTGATCTGCCATGCGCCCTGCGCCTCTATGCCGCCGATCACCGTGCCGTCGACGGCTGTGGTGTCTCCGATCCAGATAGATCCACGCGGATTGTTGACGACAAGCTCGGCACTGGTTCTAAGGCGCCGTACCTGCATCCAGAAGGCACTGAAATCCTGGTAGTAGGCGCTGATCTCCATCTGTACGTCATTGTCGAAGAAGAGCCCCTTCAGGCCAGCTTCGTAGTTCATCATCTCTTCCGCGGGCATGGCTTCCCCGAGCTGATTGCCGAAGCCCGCGAAGCCGCCGGCGCGATAGCCCTTGGAGATGCGGCCATACCACATCAGGTTGTCGGTGGGCGTGTATTCCGCGCCGACGTTCCAGGTCAATATCTTCCAGGTCTTCACCTTGGAGTCGGCCAGGGTCCGGTCATCCGGTATGGCGAAGCCTTCGGCGTCGGTCTCGATGCCGGTATAGCCGCAGCAGGCGACATCGTAGTGCTTGCTTCGGAATATGCCGTTCACGACATTTATGACGGTCCCATCGGCAAGAGTGCGCTGGCCCGACGTGCTGAAGTCGTTCTGCACGTGCTCCTTGTGGTCGTCGTTGTAGCGCAGGCCGCCGAAGACCTTCCACTGGTCGTTCAGCATGTATTCCACGTTGCCGTAGAGCGCCTGCTGGTCGTAGGTCACGTTGCCATAGAAGGCCGCGCGCACACCGCTGCCGTTGATGTGGGTCCCGCCGTTGGTGACGTCGCTCCAGTGGGCGGAGTAGTCGGCGCCGTAGCAACCGGTAATCCAGAACGGAGCGGACGCGTTCGCCGGGCTGCCGGGGTCGCGGATGTTCTTCCAGTTGCTGGACGCGCCGAGCGCCGCTTCGCAAGCGGCCGTCGTGTCCGTATAGAAGGCAGCGTTGTTGATGTTGTTGCTGCCGGTTTCCACCCCGTTGAAGATGTCGCGATACACGTAAGGCTGGTCGCCCGAGAGGTAGGTATAGCCGAACGTATAGTTGAGCGGCCCTTCGTTGTTGGAGATGAGCGCAATCTCGTGACTTACCTGATCGGAGGTGCGCAGATAGTTGGAGATCCCGTCCTCATACACGCCGTTGCCGGCTTCGTCCAATGCGCAGCGGGGATGCCTCTGCCCTTCCTGGAGTTCTCCGGAAATCACGCGGGGATGAATGGCCAGGCAGCGGCCGCCGCCCATTCGGTTGGTCTGATCCAGGTCGTTGGTGGTATCGGTTCGCGTATCGCGATCACCGAAGTGGTAGACGATCTCGTGGGTGTCGTTCAGGGTATAGCGCGCCTCGAGCGTGGTCGCCTCCTGGGAGTTGTTCTCGCTCAGGGGGGCGTTGAGTTCCGTCTTGAGCAGCAGATGCTCGCCGTCGCAGACCACGGGATGGCCGGGGTCGCGAGAGCCGTCGTTGTTGAAACCGGGACAGTTCGCGATCGCCACGTTCTGGCCCAGCCCGAAGAACGGATTGAGGTAGTACACGATATTCCCGGCCGAGTCCCTGATGCATTCGTTGTAGGTGGGCGACTCGGGGTCCCGGTCCGTTTCGCATCGGGGCGTGCCATCGTTCAGCAGGTAGAACTGTTCCTCGGTATTGCGCGCGCCGATGACGAGCGAGAGATTGTGCACGCCGGTGTCGGTCAGCTTTCTGTAGCGTCCGGTGATGTCCCAGCGATCATTCTTGAAACGCAGTTGCGGCGAATACTGGAGCCGGTCGGGCACGCCGGCGTCGGGTCCCGCGCCGACGTTCTCGATCAGGCCGTCGCCGGTGAGTCGGCTCGCGGCCAGCCGATAGGAGAAATTGCTGTTACCGATGGGGCCGCCGAACGCGACGTTGGACTCGTACGATGCCTGGTCGGTAATCTCGCCGGTGACCTTCAGGTCCCATTCGTCGGTCGGTTTCCTGGTGACGAAGCTGACGGACCCGGTCAGGGCGGTCTGTCCGCCCGTGGTGCCCTGCGGACCTCGGGCCACCTCGATCCGCTCGACGTCGAACATGCCGCCGTCCAGACCGTAGGAGACGG
>JAJECR010000337.1 GCA_022821935.1 Candidatus Latescibacterota bacterium | reverse complement strand
TGAGGGATTCTTCTGCGGTTTCCATGTGTCAAAGGTCCAACAGGATGTCCGTACCGGTCCGTACCTGGCCGGACCGTACCTGGCCGAACCGGACTAACCCTGACCGGACCAATCCGGATGCTCCGATTCGCCGCGGGGTTTCTATTCGCGGGGGTAGTCGATCGCCCACTTTCCTTCGAGGTTCCCGCTGCCGCTCGTTCTGCTCCAGAGGGATAGGACGTCATCCGGCGCGTTGTGTTCCGAGAGGTGCGCAATGAACAGCGCGTGGAGGTCGTCCAATGTATCCTCGTTGTCAGCGGCGATATTGTCGTGAGCCAGCCGGTCATTCGAAAGATCGTAGAGTTCCGGCCTTCCGTCGGCGCCGACCGGCGCGTAACCCCACTGATCCGTGACGAGGAAAGGCGTCGTGGCCCGCCTGGGCAGGCCGCCGCCCGGTTCCGCTATATGGCAGCCGCTGACTGCGTACTCACGGTGGGCCGGGCGGCCGTCCAGCACCGCACCGGCGAAGGAGATTCCGTCGAAGGGCTTCGGCGGATCGACCGTAACGCCGGCCAGGTCGCAAAGACTGGGGAACAGGTCTATCGTCTGGGTGATCAGGGGCAGTCGCGCGCCCCGGGGTACCGCGCCTCCGGCCAGCATCAGCATGACGTGGCCGATCTCCGGATAAATGGGCCAGTACCTGCCGTCGTCGTCCTGAATGTTGGACTTCCCGGTTCGAGCGTGTTCCCCGATGGACATGCCGTGGTCCGACATGACGATCACGATGGTGTCGTCCCACAGGTCCAGGTCGTCGATTTTCCGCAGGACCTGGCCGATATGCCGGTCCACGAGCTCTGTCTCCGCCGCGTAGTGGGCCCACAGGTTGTGGAGCTCTTCCGGCGTATAGGCGGACGACGGTCCGTAGTTCGGATGGAGCATGGGTGGGCCCGCGTAATCGGGGTCATAGCGGCGCACAAGGTATTCCGGCGGGTCCCAGGGTTCATGGGGATCGAAGAAATCCACCCAAAGGAAAAACGGAGAGGATTCGGCGTTTTCCTCAAGCCAGCGAATGGCGGTCTGCGCGGTCCCGGCCGAGAAGACGTCGGACTCATAACGGTAGTACCGGTTGATCCAGCGGTGCTGGTTGACGAGCGTATGCCCGCGGTATCTGGGGTTGATGCGGGTCTTAGCGTCCCGGACGACGACTTCGACAGGGTCGTTGAGGTGGAGCAGCGGCTTGTCCCCTTCCTGTCCACGGTTCTGATAGGCCGCGTCGAAACCATCCGTAAACCGGGCCTTGAACAGGTGGGGGCAGTCACAGATCAACTGCGTGGCGTATCCCTGCTCGCCGAGCATCCTGCCCGCGTGGTTGGGACCGCTTAGGTCGATGGGCTGCCAGCCGTAGTGGGGCCACCCGGTAACGCCCGTTGCAAAATCGGTGCGATGAGGGATCGTGGGAAAACTGCCCATGTGGGCCCGCGTGATCTCCGTGGCCCTTTCCGCTGCGAACCGGTCCAGTTCAGGCGTTCGCACGGGTCGTTCCGCCCGTTGTCCCAGGTTGTCGTGCCGGAAGGTATCCGTGATCAGTACGACGATGTTCTTGGGCATCATGGTCCCCTCGGGTTTACAGATGAAGTGCCGCGCTCCGCGGCCCGGCGCCACGGTCCATCCGGTGCGTTACATGCCGATTGAAGCCGGCCCCTCGGATCATCCGGCAATGCGGCAGGATTCCAGGTAGCGGTCTACCGACGCCTTCAGGGTCATCCCGCCGTCCATCACCTGATCTTCGTACGCCCGGTACCATCCGGGAATGAGGGACCGGGCCTCTCGGAATTCGGCGAGGATCAGCCGGGCGAAGTCGCCGCTCTCCCGCAGGTAACCGGATTCGTGAAAACGCGCAATCGCCCTTTCCCGGTCATACTCGAGCCGGACGATCCTGGCCTGCCAGGTACCGCCCGCGAAAGTCAACTGGCCATAAGCGGCTCGTGGATCACAGTCGAAGGGTGCGCCTACAGCACCCACATTGACGACCAGGGCACCGTCCAGGGTCCGGATCAACGGGCGGTGCGTATGCCCCACCAGCAGGACCTTCGGCGCCGGAGCGATTTTCTCGCGAAGCGATTCGTCCGAATCATCCGGAAAAATGCCCTTTCGATCGCCCAGCATGGATGCGTGCACCATCCGGACTTCATTCCCGGCTTCGTCTGTCATGTCCCATTGAACGGGCAGGGCGGCGAGTGGTTCGATCAGACCGTCCAACTGGTCGTACGTCCATTTCGCATGCCGGATGATCCCGTATTCGGGTCCCTGAACGGGCAGGTTCCCCGTGCTGTTCATCAGGACGTATCTTTCGTGATTGCCCCGGATAACCGCCCAGTCTTCCGCCTTCGCCCGGTCCAGCACGCGAACCGTGCAGGCCCGCGGGTTCGGACCCCGGTTGATGATATCCCCGGCGACGAGTACGCGATCGGGACGCCAGCGATCGATGTGGTCCAGCACGGTCTCCAGCGCGTCCAGGTTGCTGTGCACGTCGGCGAATACGGCGATCTTCATGAGGCGGGGGTCCGGTTAGGAGATTCCGGGGACAGGAACCGCCGCAGCACGTTTGCCACGATCCTGGATATGTCGTTGTCGCCGTCGTTGTACAGCAGGCTGCCGCAGAACGTGATGGACCCCGTGGAAAAGAGCTGGCCGCCGGAGTCCGACCGCTGGTACACCATGTCCGCGCGGATCAGCTTTTCAGGGGTTTCGCCCGACCAGGTCGTAATGTGGGTAAGCAGTTCCTCGGGAACGGGAATGAACGACTCGTGGTGGTTTTCGGAACTGGCGACGACACGGGTGTTCTCCGGGGTACCGAGTCGATAGTCCGCCCGGTCCAGTTCGAATCCCGCGGCTCCGTTGCCACTGAACCCGTAATCGCCCACAGTGGCGTTGTCTACACCTTCGAAGATCCAGGCAGTCTCCGGATTCGTGCGCGCGTCCAGATCGATCCGGTAATGCGATCCATGGAAATTGCCCTGGGCCGAAAATCCCACTCCGGCGAGTTTCTGGGGTGGCCGGTTGTTCCGCCTCCACAAACCGCCGTACCCGCCGTCAAAGGCTTGGAAATACTCGCCCGGTTCCGCCGCCCAGGCCCGGATGCCCCCTTCGTTCCGGCGGATTTCGAGGGTCCCGTTGCCTTCCGGGTGCACGGCGATGCGCCAGTAGAATCCATTGCCGCCCAGGTACATGAAGTTTCCGCCCTGCTCCCGGAATTGCTGTAACGCGTTGAGCGAGTGCGGCGTATGGTATTCGGGATGTGAGCCTGTGGTGACGGCGCGATACCCCTTGATCGCCTCGATGCCTTCTTCGTGCAGCTCCTGGTCGGTGACGATATCGAAGGAGATGCCCATCTTCTCGAGCCAGGCATAGAGGTGCGTGTCCGCCTGCAGGTGTCTCAGTCCAGAGCAGTCCCCTTCCGTTGCGCCGAAGGTGATGTACCCCGGGCGGATGGAGAAGAGGGGCCGACAGTGGCTCGCATGGCAGATACCACTGCCGTCCGTATGAAAGTTATAGGTGGAAAGCCCGTATTCCGGATGTACCGCGGGATTCCACGGATAGGCGTTCCATGCGTCGATCCGGTCAAGCCACGATGGATCGAAATTGGGCCGGGCGTGGTTGCCGTAGATGGTATAGGTGAAAGTGGAAGCCAGTACGCACAGGTCCGCGGTGCGTCTGCCACGGGGCGGGCAGACGTAGAAGGGCATCAGGTCCTCGTGCTCTCCGCACCGGATCCTGGCCGCGTAAAGCCCGGATTTCATGTGGTCCGGGATCGTAAAGGTAAAATCGGTCTCCCAGCCAAAGTCATAAATGTCGTCTTCGTGGAAGTGTATGGCGCCATACTGTTCCGGCGCGTGCTTCCAGGACATCTCCTCCCCGGTCCAGGTGGAGCCGGTCATGGCGCGGGCAGGCATGTTGACCAGGCGGCCGTGAAGTGCCAGCGGCCCCGTGTCCACGATGCGGGTCGAACTCGTCTCCCTGGCGAAGTCCCACCTGGCCCATGCACCCTGATGGTTTTCGACGTCGTATGCGCGGTCGTCGATTTCTTCCACGGGCAGATCGACGATGGAAGGCCCTTCGATCTTCCCGTTGAAGTGGCCGCCGACGGGATCGC
>JAJECR010000224.1 GCA_022821935.1 Candidatus Latescibacterota bacterium | reverse complement strand
CAGGAGGAGCACCTGGTCGATGGTGATCTCGTCTCCCACTTCTGCGGCGATCTTTTCGACCTCGATCGTGTCTCCTTCGTTGACACTGAACTGCTGATCGCCCGATCTGATGACAGCGTACATCAATCGCTCCTTGTCCCTTTGTTCCGCTTACTTGAACTCGTCGGTTACGTCCAGGTCCCGCTTACCCGAAAACACGCGGAACTCTTCCACGTGCAGAAACGGATCTTCCTCGACCTGAAGCTGCATCTTGTATTCGTCCTGCAGGTTCACCAGTTTCTCCCGGCCATTTTCATTCAGACTCAACGCCACGGTGGGATGTACCTTGAGCTTGAGTTTCCGTTCCCTCAGCCCCGGCTTGGCCCGCTTCAGCCATCGGCCTATCTGGGTCACCATGGTGATGCGCGACATGATTCGTCCGGTTCCGTCGCATACCGGGCACGCTTCGCTGAAGGTGAACAGCAGGCTGGGACGAATCCGCTGACGGGTCATTTCTATCAGTCCGAATTCGCTGATCTCCTTGGACATGCGTGTCCGCGCGCGGTCGTGGGACATGGCCTTTTCAAGCTCCTGATGCACCTGCCGCCGGTTTCCGCGGTCTTCCATATCTATGAAATCGATAACGATGATGCCCCCGATATCCCGGAGCCGAAGCTGTCGCGCGACCTCCCCACAGGCTTCCAGATTGGTCTGGAACACGGTTTCCTCGTGCCCCTTGGACCCCGCGTACCGTCCCGAATTCACGTCTATCGTCACTAGCGCTTCGGTGGGTTCGATGAGTATATAGCCGCCGTTCTTCAACCAGACCTTCCGGTGCAACGCCTTGCCGATCTCGTTCTCGATACCGTAGGCGTCGAACACGGGCGCCGTTCCGTCGTACATGTGAACGCGCGAACGAAGCTGGGGCGCCACCCCCTTCAGGTACGACAGGATCTCCTTGTACACGGACTTCGAATCGATGATCACACTGTCGATGTCGGGGGTGAACAGATCGCGTATCATCCCCGACGTCATTTCGACATCCTTGTGGATCATGGCGGGGGCCGATGTTTTTCCAACCTGCTTCTCTATGTCCCGCCATATCCTGGTCAATTGCTTCAGATCGTTCTTCAACTCGGAATCCGACTTTCCGAGGGCGGCGGTCCGCACGATTACCCCGCAGTCGTCGGATTTGAGTTTCCGGGCCAGGTCCCTCAGCCTGCGCTTTTCGCTCCAGTCGTCGATCCGGCGCGAAACGCCGACGTAATTGGCATGGGGAACCAGCACGAGAAACCGCCCCGGCAGTGAGATCTGGGAGGTGACCCGCGGCCCCTTGGTGCCTATGGACTCCTTCGTGATCTGGACGACGATCTCCTGGCTTTCTTTGACCATCTCCTGGATCTTGTATTCCCGGTCCCTGCCTCTGCCGGATCCGGAATCCTGGTTCTCGTCGTCGTCGAAATCTATCCAGTCGGCCCCCCCGGTGACATCCGATGCCTGCAGGAAGGCCGCCTTGTCCATCCCGATATCCACAAAGGCCGCCTGTATGCTCGGTATGACCGCCGTTACGACGCCCTTGCAGATATTCCCGACCACGCGTTCGTGTTCGGGCCGTTCGACCAGAAGCTCGACGAGATGGTTGTCCTCGAGCATCGCGATGCGCGTTTCGTGCGTGGCCGTTTCAACTACGATATCTTTCCGCAAATAACAACCTTCTGTCTGATCCTCTAAGAGCCCGGTTAACGTAAATGTTCCAAAGCAGTTAAATATAACATACGGACCATGCGGTGTCAAGTTTCGACTGGCATGAACGAACGTACCTTCGCCAGGACCTCACGGGGTTCCAGGGTCGTCATGCATATGTTGCCGATGGGACAGTCGATCCGGTTGCAGCCGAGACAGTCGACGGTTTCCTGGCGCACCACCCCGTGTCCATCGCCCCAGGGCCCCTGGGCCCGGGGGTCGGTCGGCCCGAAAATGCCGATCGTCGGGACGTTCAGCGCCGCGGCCATGTGCATCGGACCGCTGTCGTTGCTGACCACCAGACGGCAGTGTTTCAGGAAGGCGCCCAGTTCCGAAAGCGGCACCTCCGGAAGGACGAGGGGGCGGTTGTTCATGGCGCCTGCGACCTTACGGACGAGTTCCTCTTCGCCCGGTCCCCACAGGACCAGGACGTCTACGCCGTATTCATCGATCAGGGCGTCCGCCAGGCGCCCGAAGTACTCCGGCGGCCAACGCTTGATGGCCCATCCTCCCCCCGGATTCAGTCCGATGACGGCGCGGTCCCCCGGGGCGTTCTTACGAAGCCACCGGGAGGCCTTTCCATCGACCGACCGGGGTACGGTGACTCCTGGCCGGTCGGCGGCAACCGGGATGCCCATCGCCTCCAGAGCTTCCAGGTGGAACAGGACCTCGTGCCTGGCCTGGCCCGAGGGCGTAACCACGGTATTGTAGGCTTGGCGGCGCCCCCTGAAGGCGTAACCGACCCGGTTCGGGGCCCCGGTCAGCCAGGTCAGCACAGCGCTGCGCGGATTACCGAACAGGTCGATCACGAGATCGAAGCGCTTCCGGCGCAGGTTTCGGTAGAACCGCGCCTGCTCGCGCCACGATCCCAAGAAGCCCGTGCGTCTCCAGCGTCGAACCGGCAGTACGATGAGTTCATCCAGGAAAGGATTCCATCGCAG
>JAJECR010000203.1 GCA_022821935.1 Candidatus Latescibacterota bacterium | reverse complement strand
CCTCCGGTAAGGCGGCGCCGGCCAGTGCGCATCCCATGACCGTGGCGATCGCCCCATATCCAATGCTTTTGAAGAAGGCGGCCGGTATGCGGGACAGGAGATCGTCGAATTCGGGCGAATGCTGGTAATCGGCCAGGATACGCGTGGCCACGTCCTGCACAATCGGAGGCTCATCGCCCGCCGGAATGCCGAAGCAGAGGGGTGGATTGCCGAAGTAGCCGATCTGCGGCTTCGGATCCTCGCCGCGGGCGTTGCCCATGTTTCGGTAACCCTGTACCGAGTATCCGATGCACCCGGATTCCATGCACATGCGGGTGTAGTGGCCTGCCGATCCGTAGTGCCCGATATGCCGGGCCAATCCCATGCCCAGTCCGGTTTCGCGGGCTTTTGAGATGGCGCCTTCCGTCGCTTCGACCATGGGCCAGTACCCGAGCGTGCCGTCTCCATCCACGATCACGGAAGTAGGAGATTCGGCAATGACCCGCACGTTGGGGCTGGCGTTGAAGTGTCCCTCCGCGAAGCCGCGCGTATAGCCCGAAGCCGCCCGGACACCGTGGCTGCGCACGCCGCGCAGATCGGAATTTACCAGCAGGCGGCTGATGGTCGAGGCATGGTGGTTGGTCAGTCCCACTTTTTCGAAGCAGGCTGTCGTAAACTCCAGCAAGTCGCTTTCCTGGACATGGATGTATGCTTCCGGGGGGCGATTCATCGGTTGTTCCTTTAGGTGTGATTCGGCGTTAGAACAGAGATAACTGTTGCTGCGGTGAACGGGAATCCGGCCCGGATCAGACCACCATGGGCGTCTGCAGTACGGTCAATCCCATGTCGATGTATTTGTCGCGGTCCGACGGGTCCTGGAGCGCCAGGCTGACGGCGACCGACGTGCCTTCCATCTCGCGGACGACGTGCCGGACGCAGTCGTCCACGGTCCGGAATGGCGGCTGGTGGTACCGTTCGATGTCGAACATCAGATCATTGGGGCCGAAGGTGAGCACGTCCACGCCGTCCAGGGCCAGGTGCCGGCAGTTGATGACCGCGTCGACCGACTCAAGCTGCAGCCACAACACGCCGGTGTTATTCCACCAGGCCGCGTACTCAAGGCGGTCTGCACGATCTCCGATGCCGTGTCGCGCGCTTCCACCCCAACTCCTTCCCCCGAACTGCGGATAGTAGAAGAAATGGATCGCCTCCCGCACGGTGGCGGCCTCTTTGACTTCGGGAACGAGAATTCCCGCGGGACCCAGATCCAGGTAATTGCCGATCAGGTAAGTGTGCCGGGTGTGCTTTATGCGCAGGATTACCGGCACGCCCAGCGCCTCGGCGGAGGCGCAGAAGGAAACGATCCGGTCCTCGCACTGGGGGCCATGCTGGCAGTCGACATTGAAGAAATCAATCTTTCCCTGCTGAAGAATCCGCGCCAGATCCTCCTTGCCGGATTCCATGGACACGCCTATTCCGTTTACGATTTCGCCGTTGCTTATACGATGTTTGAGCGAGGCCGTATGGGCCATGGCCGGAATCTCCCTTCTATTCGATTACACCTTCGTTAACACGCGAAGTTGTACTGGGGTGTCTACGCGGATAACGGTCTCGGGATGGCAAAGCATGGTCCGTTCCAGGAGGCGCCGGTCCGTCACGGGAATGTGCGCCTTGTCCCACCACATCGCCCTGCAACGGTCGAACAGGTCCAGGCGTTCGAAATAGTGCCGAAAAACGAAATCGGTGTGCAGGTCCAGGATTAATATCCGGTTCCTGACCGCTTCCGCCACCACTCGGTCCGCGAAATGAAAATCGACATAGTCCCTGGCAAGTGTGGCCACCTGGGTCACTTCATCCTCCACCAGGCAGTACACCTGCTGTCTTGCGTGACGGCGATTACCCACGCTTACCGGGAAGTACGGCCGTATATCGACGACCCAGCCACCAGGCTTCACGACACGACAGGCTTCGTGAAGGGCATGCCCCATGCCCTCTTGTCGCACTCATCACAAAGACCAGGAGAACAGGGCCAGGTCGAAACTGCGGTCCTGAAAAGGCAGACGGGACGCATCGGCCACGGCGAACCGGGCGACGTCCGCCAGCCGCTTCCGGGCATGGGCGCGCCTAACGTCCTCTCCGGCCATGTCTACCCCGACAATCGAATCAATCCACCCCCTGATCCTGCTCGACAGCCTTCCGTCGCCACAGCCGATGTCGAGAACGCGCGCGCCGGCAAACGGCACATGCCGTTCAAGCAGCCGCGTTTCGCGCCGTTCCGGATCGACAAGCACTCCCCTCATGGCTGCCTCCTGTTTCTACATTAATAGTCAAGTTTGGTCTATACAGGTCGAGTCCGGTCTATACAGGTCGAGTTCGACCTCTATGAGACGAGTCCGGCCACGTCCTCGATTTCGACCCAGCCGCCCGTGTCCTTCGACCGTTCCACGGCCAGTCCCATGAGATAGAGCTGCGCGGCCATCCTGCCGTTGGTGCGGTTCGGCGTGCCTTTCTGGATTGCGCCCAGGAACTCGGCGACACTCTCCGCCTCACCGGGCCATCCGCCCACGACGGGCATCGCCGGCTCTACGTGGATGACATCGCCGTCGGAATCGGACTTGTTACGCAGATGTATCGTGTTACGGAAATAGTCGACAGTCAAATCACCTTCGTCGCCAGTCACCTCGATCGTGGTCTCCAGCTTGTCGACCGAGTTGATATTCAGGTGTATCGTGCCCCAGAGGCCGCCGTAGTCGAATT
>JAJECR010000252.1 GCA_022821935.1 Candidatus Latescibacterota bacterium | reverse complement strand
TCGTCTTTTTGGCGATGTTGACCGCGATGTCGCCCATTCTTTCCAGGTCGATCGTGATCTTCATGCTCGCGGCGACGAAACGAAGATCCCGCGCGATGGGATGCTGAAGCGCCAGCAGCCTGATACACTGGTCGTCGATCTCCAGTTCCATGGCGTCGATGGGGCCGTCACTCCGAATGACCTGCTCGCATAATTCGAAGTCTCGCTCTACAAACACTGTAATCGCCCGTGCGATCTGTTCCTCCACGAGCGAAGCCATGCGCAGCAAGGCGGATTTCAGGTTTTCCAGCTGCTGTTGAAGGTGGGTTTCCATGGTGTCGGCCGATGCGGTCCGTTGCCAGGCCGTGGCGGCGTTATCCCGCCCGGCCCGTGATGTAGTCTTCCGTGCGTTGGTCCCGGGGCGTGGTGAACAGCACGTCGGTTACGCCCGTTTCCACCAGTTCACCCTGGAGCATGAATCCGGTGAAGTCCGATACGCGGGCAGCCTGCTGCATGTTGTGCGTCACGATAACAATGGTGTAATCGTTCTTCAGATCAAGCATTAATTCCTCGATCCTGGACGTGGCGACCGGGTCCAGCGACGAACAGGGTTCATCCATGAGCAGGACTTCCGGTTCGACGGCGACCGCCCGCGCAATGCACAGCCGCTGTTGCTGTCCGGCGGAAAGCTGAAAGGCACTTTCCTCGAGCTGATCCTGGACCTCGTCCCACAACACGGCCCTGCGCAGGCATCGTTCCACGATCTCATCGAGGAATTCACCGGACTTTACGCCATGGATACGGGGACCGTAGGCCACGTTCTCGTAGATCGACTTGGGGAAGGGGTTCGGTTGCTGGAATACCATGCCGACGCGGCGGCGCAGCCGCGTCACGTCCACTTCCGGACCGTAGATGTCATCCCCGTTCATCCGGATCGATCCCGTCATGCGGGTCTGTGGAACCAGGTCGTTCATGCGGTTCATCAGCCGCAGCAACGTCGTCTTGCCGCAACCCGACGGGCCTATATACGCCGTGATTCCGTGACGGTCTATGGACATGGAGACGTTTCGCAATGCGGCGTTTTCGCCGTACCAGAAGGAAACGTCCTCGATGTCGATCACCGGGAGATCCTGCACGATCTTCGGCGTGGACGGTCCGTGTGCTGTCGTCATAGGCTGAAATCCCGTCGAGACGTGCGTCCCGGAGCCGGTCCGGTCAGGCCTGGGCCGCGGACAGTGAATACCGCCTTCTCAGGCGCGTGCGCAGTCCGATCGCCGCCGCGTTCAAGACAACTACGATCGCCAGCAGGAGCAGCGTGGCGGTATATGCCATCGGCAGCGCGGCCTCTCCGCCGGCCGGGCGGAAACCGGTATCGAATATGTGATAGCCCAGGTGCATGAATTCCCGTTCCAGGTGTACGAATGGCCATACGCCGTCCACGGGCAGTTCAGGCGCAAAGGCGACCACCCCGATGATCATCAACGGCGCCACGGTACCGGCCGCCCGCGCCACGGACAGGATCAGGCCCGTGAGTATGGAGGGCAGCACCACCGGCACAACCACACGCCAAAGCGTTTCGAACCGCGTCGCGCCCAGGGCGTGGGACGCTTCGCGGAGTTTGGGCGGCACGCCGGCCAGGCCTTCCTCCACGGCCACAATGACAACGGGCAGCGTGAGCATGGCAAGGGTCAGCGAGCACCACAGGATGCCGCCCTGGCCAAAAGTCGGTGCCGGGAGATCCTCCGGGAAGAACAAACGGTCCAGGGTGCCCCCCAGAAAATACACGAAGAAACCGAGCCCGAAAACCCCGAATACGATGGAAGGGACCCCGGCCAGGCTGTTTACGGCGATACGTACCGCGTTCAGGAACGGACCCGGTCTTCCGTATTCTCTCAGGTAGAAGGCCGCAAGAATACCGAAAGGCATGACGACGACCGACATGAGGATGACCATCGCCGCGGTACCGAAAATCGCGGGGAAAACCCCGCCATGCCGGTTTTCGTCCCTCGGCGGCGTCCACAGAAACGACCACGCGCCGGCGGCGTAGTGTCGGATACTGTCGTACGAGTTCATGGCATTCGGCGCGTAAATGTGCCGGACGTTTGCAAGGGAAATGGTGTGCCGCCGGCCATCGGCCGAAGACAGGACGATGGACTGCGCCCTCTGTCGACGCAGTCGTTCCAGTTCCGTATACTGCTCCAGGTAACGCGCCCGAACGGCATCGTAACCCCGGGCGACGACCGTACCGTCATCCACGAAGGAATCCAGGAACCCGAACATCTCCCCGCCCCGAACCTGTTCAACGACCACGGCCTCCCGGGGGGCATCCCGCCCGGCGACCCGGCCTTCCTCCAGCCAGATGTACCCTTGCGGGAACCGTTCCAGGTTTCCCGTCCGTACGCGCACGCGATACGACACGGACCGCTCACCCGCGGCGTCGGTGGTACGGACGCCTGCGCGGGAGGTCTCGTGACCCAGGATGATGCTGCCGTCGCGCAGCGAGTATCGTGTCAGATCCTGGGGCCGGAACCGGTCCAGTCCGTGCACGAAAACCACCAGGACCAGTCCCGCGACCATCAGGAAGCAGAGGACCAGGCCGCCCCCGGACAGCCAGATCAGGGCGTCATCTTTTGACCACTTCGAACCCATCGGTTCTCCTTAGACCACTTCGAACACATCGGATCTCCTTGAGCGCGGACGGTGCGTCGGGCATTCAGGCATACCGCCGTCTCAGCCTGCGTCGAACGAGTTCGGCCACGGTGTTAATCGCAAAGGTCGAAACGAGCAGGAGAAAGGCCGCTAAGAACAGGATCCGGTAAAGACTGTCGTCCCTCGCGGCGTTCGGCAGTTCGAGGGCCACGCCCGCGGACAGCGCCCTGAACCCCGAGAAGGCGGACCAGTCCAGGGCCGGGATGTTGCCCGAAACAAACACCACGATCATCGTCTCCCCGATGGCCCTGCTGAAAGCCAGCAGGACGGCGGCCAGAATGCCGGCGCCCGCGGCGGGCAGTACCATGCGAACGGCGGTCTGCCAGCGCGAGGCCCCAAGTGACAGGGATCCTTCCGAAAACGAACGGGGCACGGCGGAAAGCGCCTCCTCGGATATGGTGAATATGATCGGTGTCACGGCCAGACCCATGACCATGCCCACGACGATTGCGTTTCGCTGTGCGTAGTTGAGTCCCAGGGATTCGTTAAGCCAGGTTTCGTAGCCTGCATGCAGATAGGCGGCCTCCAGCAACGCCCCGCACTCCAGGGCCAGCCATCCCCCGGCCAGGACGGCGACCAGGAGCAGCCAGATTTCCCGGCCCGGATGTTTAAACACCCGGAACCGGTCCGGGGCCTGGTGCCTGAGCACAAAAACGGCCACTACGGCGCCTGATATGAACACCGGTGCCAGGAAGAGGGCAAAAACGTGAGACGCCAGGAACGGCGCGAGCCAGACGCCGCCGATAAAGCCGAGCACGACAGTCGGTACCGCGGCCATGATTTCCACAAGCGGTTTCAGGTTTTCCTTCAGTGCCCGCGGCAGGAACTGCGACGCGTAGAGCGCCGCGAGCACCGAAACGGGTACCGCGAAAAGAAGGGCGTACACTGCGCCCTTCAGGGTCCCGAAGATCAGCGGCAGGAGGCTGTACTCCGGTTCGGTTCCATCGGGGCCGGAGATTCCCCAGCGGTATTCCGCGGGCGACAGAAACAATGGGTAAATTACCCACAGTAACACGGCAAAGACTGACAGGATGGTCAGTATCAAAACCATGCCGCCAAGCGCGGCGAGGCGACCAACCAATAAATCCAGCTGACGGCGCCGGTCAATCCGGCGATGGCGGGTGCGATCGGTCATCCGGGCTTCCTGGGTCGGGATTTAGTCGGACTTTTTTCGACGAGGACAACGAGTGGATTATAAGCCGTGGGCCCGTACCGCGTCAACCCTGGAGGAAGGCCGTATATACCAAAGAGCCCCGCATAAATGTAACTGCGAGGCTCTTATCGTCTCTGTTAAACGATCCGCATTGGCGAAGTAAACCGCCCGCGCCCTGGCACGACAGCTTCCGGATCACTTCAGAAGCGTCATCTTCCTGTTGAAAACGTGAGCGGTCCGCCCATCCGCGGTAGCCTCGAAGCGGTAGAAATACACACCGCTCGAAAGATGCTGCGCGTCCCAGTGCTCCGTGTAGTACCCCGGAAGCCGGATATCGTTCACGACGGTAGCCACCCGCTGCCCCAGCAGGTTGTACACCTCGATCTTGACGTGACTGGCCGAGGACACCGCGTAATCGATGTTCGTAGTCACATCGAAGGGATTTGGACTGTTCTGGGACAGGCTGAACGCGTCGGGAACCACTATACCCGGCTCTTCGGGCAGCGTCGGCACGGGCGGGGGCGCGGTGCTGAAATAACCCAGGTCCGCAAGGGCCGACCAGTTCGCCGCCCAGTTTTCCGTACCGAAGGCACCCGCGTAATCGACGTCCATGAAGAAGCCGCTGCTCCGGGGCTCTTCCATGAGCTTGCTCGCATCCCAGGCGGGGCTGGTATTGCCGGGACGCGGATCGAGGCCGCGGTTCCGGTTCCAGCTGATGCCCTGGAGCATCGGGTCGGTGATCCGGTTGGCGTTGCCCTCGTTGGCCAGCAGTTCCCGCGAGTGGATATCGCCGCCCAGGTCGGCCGGCGTGCTGCCCGCGCCGAAAGCGCCCAGTATATTGTACTGGAAGGCCAGGTCGCCCGCGTCCAGCCGCGCCTTGCTGTCCTGCGCGCTGCGGGACGGGTCCAGGTCCTCGATGGAAAGCATGTGCCCCTGGAACTCGGTGAAGATGCTGTTAAAATACATCCCGCTGGCATTGTCGCGGAAGATGATGCCGTTGTTGTCCTTGCCGCCCGTGGACGCCGCGCCGCGGCCAATGTAGGTGGCGTTCATGATCGTGGGGCTGGCATAAGGCCTGCCGTCCTCGGGATCCGTGCCGCCGTCGTGCTCGCCGGCGTGATCGCCGATGGCCGGGTCCTGGATCGAGAACAAGTACTGGTGCTCGCCCCGGAAGCCATCGTCGTAGTCGAAGCTGTCGTCACCGGCAAAGGCCGAAATCAGGTAGCGTGTATTGACCGTGCCGCCGAACCACTCGAACCCGTCGTCCTGGTTGTAGAACACCTCCACGTGCTCGATGGTCGTGCCGCGGCCCACGCCGCCCATGGTCAACCCGTTGATCTCGTTGTTGGCGCCGATGTCGGTCCCTCCGTGGCGGATCGATACATAACGGAAGACGCCCGAGTTGTCGTCGTCGTTCGGGTTTCTGCCGCCGCCGTATATGCCCCGTGGCTCCGTGCTCGCATCTATACCCTCGATGTTTCCCTCTCCCGTGGCCGTGTTGATAGACGCCCGGCCCAGGATGATGACACCGCCCCACAGGCCGCGGGAAGCGGTGGGTGAGGAGAGCAGGATATCGTTGGGATCGTTCACATCGTCGGCCTCGGCCGTGAAGATGATCGGATTCCTGGCGGTACCGTCAGCGAAGATCTTGCCGCCCCGAGCTACGATCAGGGCCGAATCGTCACCGGAAGTACTCGTCGCCCTGCCCTTGATGACCGTACCGGGTTCGATGGTCAGGGTCTCGCCTTCTTCGACGAAGACCAGTCCCGAGAGAATGTACACGGAATCCGCGGAGAAGGTTACGTTACCCACGATGTCGGCATCGGTGACAACGCGCATGTTGCCCTCGACAACCACGTCTTCCTTTTTCCCTATGTAACCCAATTCGGACAGCGCGGTCCAGCCTTCCAGCCACAGGTCCCGCCGGCTGAAGGCGCCGGCGTAGGTGTTCTGCCTGAGACGGCCGGTTGTATTAGGGCTTAACGCCGCCGGGATTTGCCACACCTTGCTGCCGTCCAGGGCCGGACTCGAGCTCGTGGGCCTCGGATCCAGGCCCTCGTCCCGTTTCCAGCTGATGCCCTGAAGCATCGGATCCGTGATCCGGATCACGTTCGACGCGTCGGCCAGGAGCTCGGCGGTATGCGGATCGCCGCCCAGGTCGGCCGGCGTGCTGCCCGCGCCGAAAGCGCCCAG
>JAJECR010000387.1 GCA_022821935.1 Candidatus Latescibacterota bacterium | reverse complement strand
GCAGGACCAGGTAATCGATGAACGGCGCTTGACCGTTCTGTTCTATGGCAACAGCCTCACGACCGGCTTTGGGATTGGTCCGGACAAGGCCTATCCCCAACTGATCCAGCATAAGATCGACGGACTCGGCTGGCCTTTCAGGGTAGTCAACGGAGGCGTGGGCGGAGAAACGTCGGCGGGCGGGTTGAGCCGCATCGACTGGGTGCTGCGGAACCGGGTGGACGTATTTGTCCTCGAACTCGGCGGGAACGACGGCCTGCGGGGCGTCGACCCCCGTGCCACGCGACGGAACCTGAGGGCGATCATCCGCCGCGTAAGGTCGCGTTATCCCGAGTCGAAGATCATACTCGCGGGCATGCAGGCGCCGCCGAACATGGGACTGGATTTTACCACGGCTTTCAAAGCGATCTACACGGAACTTGCCGAATCGGAGCGCGTCTCTCTGATCCCCTTTATACTCGAAGGCGTCGGCGGCATAGCGGAACTGAACCTGCCCGACGGCATACATCCCACGGCCGAAGGGCACGCCATCATGGCGGAGAACGTGTGGAAAGTCCTGGAACCCGTACTTAAAAACCTGCGCCGGTAACCTTTCAGATCTCCGCGCGAAGGACTTCCAGCGGGGACTGCCGGTAGATGCCGGCGCTGGCCAGCATGCCCACCGCGATCGTGATCACCGCGATTCCGCCGATCACGGCCGCCACGGGGACGAAGGCCGGCACGAAGGTGATGTTGAAGACGAAAACGGCGAGAATCCACGTGGCGGCAAAGGCCAGCGCAACCCCCGTAACGGCGCCGATCGCACCCAGGAAAAGGTATTCGATCGACATGATCTTGAGGATCTGATTTCTGGATCCGCCGAGTGTTTTCAGCAGCACGCTTTCCTGCATCCGCTGCAGCCGGCTGTTCGTCACGACGCCCACCAGCACGATGATCCCCGTGAAAACGCTGAAGAGCGCCATGAAGCGGACGATAAGGGACACCTTGCCGAGGATGTCGTTCAGCGTGCCCAGGATGAGGCTCAGGTCGATCATGGATACGTTGGGAAACCGGTTCACCGTTTCCTGCTGAAAGCGCGCCGATACCTGCGGATCGTCGATTCGCGTCACGACCACGTGGAACTGGGGCGCCTCTTCCAGCACGCCTTCCGGAAAGACCACGAAGAAGTTGGGCTGAACCCGCTGCCAGTCCACGGCCCGCAGGCTGCCAACGATGGTCTCGACCTGTACGCCCTGCACGTCGAAGACGACCTCGTCACCGATGCCCAGACCGAGCCGGTCGGCTATACTTTTTTCCATAGACACCAGCACGGCGTCATCCTCCCCGCCGACCCGGGGCTGCAACGACCCTTCCAGGAGCGTTTCGGCATCCTCCAGGTGGCCCCGGTAGGTCGACCGGTATTCCCGCCGCAACGCCCATCGGGGAGCGCGGTCCGAGCGGCCCGTCGAGTCCTGCATGATCTCGGCGGTAGTACGTCCCTTCAAACCGGCCAGGCGCATGCTGACGACAGGGGTCTGCTGCATGACCGGCAGCCCGTTGCGGCGAAGCGATTCGACGATTTCATCCCGCTGGTCCGGCTGAATGTCGAAAAGGACCATGTTCGACTGCCGGTCCCCCCCGACCTGGGTGATGTGTCCGACCAGGGAAAACTGGAGCAGGTAGAGGGTCGTCAGCAGGAAAGCGCCCAGTCCGAGAGCGACGACCATCGTGACGGTCTGGTTGTCCGGCCGGAAGAGATTGGCCATGCCCTGCCGCCAGACATACGGCCAACTCGCGGGCAACAGGCGGCGGGCCAACGAAATGAGACCGCGGGCGACGAGACTCAACAGGAGGAATGCGCCGATCAGCCCTGCGGTGAAACCAACGCCCTGATGCCATTCGCGGGTCTGGCTGACGGCGAACAGCATGATCCCGGAGACCAGCACGGCGATCAGCGCCAGGCGCCAGGGATCGCGGGCGCCCCGTGTAGGCGTTTCGACCGATGAACGTAGCGTGAGCAGCGGCGAGATGTCTTTTATCGCAATGAGCGGAAGGAAGGCGAACAGCAAGGCCATGAGCAGGCCCAGGCCCATGCCTTGCAGCGCGGGCAGCCAGGTGTACCGTACCTCCAGTTCGAAAGGAACGAAGTCCTGCACGAGCGCCGGAAGGACACCGAGAATGAGAAATCCTGCGGCCGCGCCGATCGTCGAGCCGATCAAGCCGATGGAAACGGCCTGGAAGACGTAGATGGTGAAGGTATGGCGTCCTTCCGCGCCCAGGCAGCGCAATACGGCGATGGTGCCCCGCTTTCGTCTTACGTAGGTATGTATGGCGCTGGCGACGCCCACGCTCCCGAGGATCAGGGCGATGAACCCGCTGAGGTTGAGAAACCGGTAGAGATTGCCCAGGGACCGCTCCAGGCCGGCCTGCCGGTCTTCCACGGTGTCCCAGTCCATGCCGAACCGGGCCGCCGTATCCGTCCCGTAGGCCTCTTTGAGTTCCTCCACGTCGACATGGTCTTCGAACTTGAAAAGCGCGCGGTAGGTTACCCTGCTTCCAGGCTGGATCAGCGCCGTGGAGGCGAGTTCGGCCATCGGTATGTAGACGCGGGGACCGAAGGTGCTCATGGCTGCCGTTTCGCCCGGTATGCTGACCAGGCGGCCGGCGATCTCGAGCGTGTTCAGTCCTACGCGTACCGAGTCGCCGACCTCCACGCCATACTGGATCATCAGGTTGTCGTCCACGAGGGCCGTGCCCTGGGTTCTGAATGCCTGCGCGGCGCCTTGAGGAACCGTTTCCAGCTCCCCGTAGTACGGGAACCCGCCCTCGAGCGCCCGTACATTCACGAGACGTGACGACGCTGATTTCGGGAAGGCGAC
>JAJECR010000343.1 GCA_022821935.1 Candidatus Latescibacterota bacterium | reverse complement strand
CACATCAGCATCCGCCCTGCATTTGTCTCGGTCATTTCGTTACAGCTTCCCGTTCGCCCTGAGTAGGAGCTTCGGCCACTGAAAAGGGCGATCGGTCCCGAAAACAGGAAAAGCCCCGTAGCTGGTACGGGGCTTTTCTGTGTTCAACGGTTTGATGTAGCTGATGTAGCGGGCTACGTCAACTCGCCTAAGACTAAGACAGGAACGACTTCACGCCGTCACTCATCCCCAAGCGGCCGGGAGATGACGCAGGCGTTGATGCCTCCGATCCCCATGGACAGCTTGCCGGCGATCCCCTCGGGTAGCGGGCAGGACGCATCGTAGACGAACCGGTTGTGCAGGCTGCCGATTTCCGGGTTCACTTCGTCGCGGGAGAGGGGCGTGGGATATAGGGCGCCTCGTTCGTAGCCGAGGTACTGCGCCGTCAGCTCCCACCCTCCTCCGGCGCTCATGCCATGGCCGAAGGTGCCTTTCCGGGCGGTGACCGTCACGGATCCGGGCACCATTTCGAGCAGGTTTTCCATTTCCAGGAAATCCCCGGGCGTCGCCGTGGCGTGCAGGTCCCACGAGGCGATGTCTTCGGGGGAAACGCGGGCGTCCGCTATGGCCTGGTGGACCGCCAGCTGCGGGCCTTCCTTCGATGGTGTGATGATGTGGTCGGCGTCGGAGCTGACGCCCACGGCCAGGGGTTCCATGCCGACCGGGCTGAACCCCTTCTCCGTCATGTATTCGTAGTCCCCGATGATCCACAGCACGGATCCGCCCGAGACGTGTGTGCCGCGCAGTCCGGTGAGGGGCTTGGACACGGCGCCGTCCGCGGCGGAGACCCGGGCGCGGTAGAAGGCGCCCACCAGCAGGGACGTGGGCGGCGGGTCCGTGGCGCCCACGACGACGGCCTTCGCCTCGCCGCGCCGGATGGCGTCCATGCCGAGTTTGAGGCACACGCCGAAGGTGGAGCAGGCGGCCACGGGCGCCAAGGACAGTCCGTTGATCTGCCCCATCATGGTGACCTGCGACGCAGGCGTATTGTGGATATTCCAGATTAGGTCGGCCGAGACGCATTCCCAAGGTGGTTCTGGCGCGCCCCAGTCATCCTGCAGCTGCTGCTTGCGGCGCTGCTTCTCGCGGATGAGCTTCAGCTTGCCCGACTCGACGGTCCCCTCGACGTTCATGCCCTCGATCCCGGCGAGGGTCTCCAGGTAGGATCTCAGTTCTTCCGACTGGGAAGTCCAGTAGGCGTTCCAGGCTTCCTCGGCCTGGTCGCGCCTGGCCGAAGGCGCGGTCTCCGGATGGGCCGGCATGGCTTCGTCCACGCCCTCGTCGTCATGCCTGGTGAGGTAAGCGCGAAGCCGGGCGTTCCGTTCCGCCGATCCCCAGAACCGGTCCCACGCCCGCTGCGCCCGGTACAACTCCATGCTGATCCGGCTGATCGTCGGGATATTGCCCACGCCGGTACCGATGTACACGTGGGCGGCCGTACCCAGCACCTGAAGTTCCTTTTCCAGGCCCGGATTCTGCTCCAGCGCCTGGATGAACGCCCCGACGGCATGCAGCGTGGTGGGGTCCATCTTGTCGACCAGGCGGGTATACCGGTTCGACGGAAACCGGGCGTCGATCCATTCCCGGTAATCCCCGAAGTCGAAATCAGGCTCCCCGACCAGGAAGTTGTTGGGGCCGAACCCTTCAAAGGGCGCCAGCCAGCTTTCCGACGCTTCCAGGTTGCGGGCAAAGGCTTCCATGTTGGGCGACCGGGGCGCTACGATACCCCAGCCGAATATGCCGATTCTACGCAAATCTAGCCTCGCTATACCTTAACGAAATCCCCGATTCTTCCGCGTCTCAACAACCCCGTCAATATACGCCGCACGTGGGGCGGACTCAAGCCAATTCACCCCGCGGCTGGAATTGATGGATAGGGACAACACCGATCTCCTAATGGTCCACCTACTCTTTGTCTCCCTTCCCATTCCAGGCTTTTCCACTCCTGACGTCCCCGTCCTTACTGACCTACGCACTCATATCTCTCATACCTCATATACCTGCTACACCCGATCAAACGCCTGCACGAAACAGAACTCGGTGTCCGATTGCATGGGGCTTCGAACGAGCCAGCGACGTACCTGCAGAGGTCCAATCCAATGCTCAGCATAATCATATTTAACTGAAAAAGTATCCGATACGGCCTGAAATCCAAGCAGTCTTGAGCCGGTTAATCAGTTCGACTGATTCATTCGCGTGTCAATGTACAGAGGGTTCATAAGTCAGTAACTCACATTCATTCAAGCTGTGGTATTAACCGTCCTGCTTAGGGTTATGGCTACTTCCGATCAAGGGCGTATTCATGGCCTTCTAAGGACAGGGGAAGGAGGATGCATATAGATAACCACCGCTATGGCAGTAACCTTTTTACAACCGCAATTTCCGTTAAACGGGAGACAATAATGCATTACCTCATAAACTCAAGCCGCCTTTCGGTGGTGTTTGCAGTGGCTTTCGCGATAGCCATTATTGGTTGCGAAGGTAAGACAGGTCCGGCTGGTCCGACTGGTCAGTCCGGCGCAGCAGGTCCGGCTGGTCCGCAGGGTTCGACTGGCCCCCAGGGTCCGGCTGGCCCGCAAGGCCCGCA
>JAJECR010000308.1 GCA_022821935.1 Candidatus Latescibacterota bacterium | reverse complement strand
GCATAGGACAGGACTGATACGGTGGATCGCGGCTCTTTTGATCTTACCTTTACTCGCATCAACGGAA
Source organism: Candidatus Latescibacterota bacterium (assembly GCA_022821935.1). GTDB lineage: Bacteria > JAAXHH01 > JAAXHH01 > JAAXHH01 > JAAXHH01 > JAAXHH01. The sequence continues at coordinate 7,943 of JAJECR010000308.1, read as the reverse complement.
TCCGAGGCGCGCGAACCTGCGCCGGAAAAACGGGTTTACAATACCCGGCATATCGTATCACAGGCCCCTGACATCAATGGCAGGGGCGATGATCCGGCCTGGGACGAGGTCGAGTGGTCCGGTGATTTTACCCAGTTGGATCCCGAAGACGGCGGGGAACCCTCGCAGCAGACCGCCTTCAAGATCCTTTTCGACGATCACAACCTCTACGTGCTGATCCGTGCCTTTGATACCGAACCGGACCGGATCACCAGCCGCGTAACCAGGCGAGACGACTGGGACAACGACTGGGTTGAGATCCATTTCGACAGCTATCACGACAAGCGCACGGCGTTTTCCTTTACGCTGACCGCCTCCGGCGGCCGGGGCGACGAGGCCATTTCGAACGACGGCAACGACTGGGACGCGAGCTGGGACCCCGTATGGTACGGCGCGTCCACCATCGACGAAGAAGGATGGCTTGCCGAGATGCGCATCCCCCTGAGCCAGCTGCGGTTCTCCGGCGAGGAGGGACAGGTATGGGGCCTCCAGGTTCAAAGAAGGCTCTACCGCCGCGAGGAGCGTTCAGGCTGGCAGCACATCCAACGGAATTCACCGGGCTGGGTCAGCCTGTTTGGAGAACTGCGCGGACTGGAAGGAATCGAGTCTTCCCACCGGATCGAGGTACTGCCCTATGTGGTGGGCGACCTCAACCGGTTCCAGGCCGAAGCGCGGAATCCCTTCCGTGACGGCCAGAGCGCCGACGGGCGCATCGGACTGGACGGCAAGATCGGGCTCGCGGGTAACCTGACCATGGACCTGGCCGTGAACCCCGACTTCGGCCAGGTCGAGGCGGATCCTTCGCGGGTCAATCTGTCGGCCTTCGAGCTGTTCTTCGAGGAACGCCGGCCCCTTTTCGTCGAAGGGAAGAACATCACCGAGTTCCGCGTCGGCGGCGGCGGTCCTTTCCAGAACGACCAGTTGTTCTACTCGCGGCGTATCGGCCGGTCCCCCCAGCGGAAACCGGATCTCTCGGACGGCCAGACTATGGACATGCCCCGGAATACGCCCATACTCGCCGCCGCGAAGATCACCGGCAAGACACCGCGCGGCCTGTCCATCGGTATCGTAGACGCGGTTACCTCGGAGGCCTCTGCCCGGATAGACTCGGAAGGCGCGCGGAGCGAGGAGTCCGTGGAACCGCTGACCAACTACCTGGTCGCGCGCCTGCAGCAGGACTTCAACGACGGGGGCTCGTCGCTGGGCACGATGCTCACGGCGACCAACCGGAACAACAACAGGGCTCATTTCGATTTCCTGAACCGGGCGGCGTACACGGGCGGTATCGATTTCCGCCACCAGTGGAGCGACCGGACCTACTGGCTCAACGCGAGCCTGTCGTTCAGCCATATTCGGGGCGAACCGGAAGCGATCACCCGCGTGCAGCGCAACTCCGCGCGATACTACCAGCGTCCCGACGCCTCCTACATAGCGCTGGATTCGACGCTGACCTCCCTGAGCGGACATGGCGGGAGCTTCGGTATAGGCCGTTCGGGAAACAGCCCCTGGAACATGGGGATCTCCGGAACCTGGCGTTCGCCGGGCCTCGAACTGAACGACGTGGGATTTCTGCGCCTGGCCGACGTATTCATGCAGAACAGCTGGTTCGGTTACCGGTCGGAAAAACCGAACCGGATCTTCCGCGAGTACAACGTATTCATAAACCAGTGGCAGGGATTCAACTTCGGCCGCGAGCGGAAGTTCCTGGGCGGCAACTTCAACGGAGGCGGCCAGTTCAACAACTACTGGTGGGTGTGGTTCAATATGATGTCGGAGATAACCGGTCTGTCCACCACCGCCCTGCGCGGGGGGCCAGCCCTGAAAACTCCGGGCAACGTGGAATTCAACCTCGACGTCGACACCGATGGGCGCAAACCGGTCAGTTTCGGCATCGGAGGGGGACACAACCGGCTGCGCGACAACGCGGGGCGCTCGAGCTGGGTGTACCTGTCCATGCGCTACCGGCCGAGCAACGCCATGAATATCCGTATCAACCCCTTTTTCGACGCCAACTGGAACGAGTTGCAGTACGTGTCCAATGAATCGTTCGGCGACACGGACCAGGCGGGCCAGGTGGACCGGTATCTGCTGGGCCGCGTCGACCAGAAGACGCTGGGGATCGGTATCCGGCTCAACTACAGCATCACCAACAACATGTCCATCCAGTACTATGGCCAGCCTTTCGTATCGGCCGGCCGCTACGTCCGGTTCAAGCGTATAACAGACCCGCGGGCCGACCGGTACGGCGACCGATTCGAAGTGTTTTCAAACGACCAGTTGGCATACGACGATTCGGACGGGGCGTACCGCGTGGATGAGAATCTGGACGGGCAGACGGACTATACTTTCGACGATCCCGACTTCAACGTCCGCCAGTTCCGTTCCAACCTGGTCTTGCGGTGGGAGTATACGCCGGGATCGACCCTGTTCCTCGTGTGGCAGCAGCAGCGCAGCCGCTCGGGCGGCACGGGCGCGTTTTCCGCCGGGCGGGACCTGAACGACCTGTTCGACACCTATCCCTCGAACATCTTCCTGCTGAAATTCAACTACTGGTTTTCGCTGTAGGCCAGCTGGAGGCGGTTAAGGCTGGGCGCGCGCCGTCCAGGCTGGGCCGGTGTGGCCCGGGCTGACCCGGACCGCCCTGGCCTCGGCCGGCTAGGCCGGGGAAGGCTGCAGCTTGTTCACCATCTCCAGCATGGCGGTCATGTAGCCGATGGCATAGGCGCGGCCGCGGTGGTTCCAGTCGGTATCGTCCACGAAATGGGGTACGTGATCGGTGATCATGAACCCGGAGAACCCGACTTCCTTGAGCGTCCGCATGACCTCGTAGGGATCGACGTTGCCCTCGTTGATGAAGCACTCGTTGAAACAGGGCACGTTCCCCTGCACGTCGCGGAAATGGACGTAGATGATCTTGCCCCGGCCGCCGAAATGACGTACGGCGTCTATCACGTAGTCGTGGCCGCCCATCTCCGACCAGCAGCCCATGCAGAAATCCAGGCCGTGGAACGGACTGTCGAAGGTATCCATAGCTCGCTTGAACCCCTCGAAGCTGCTGAATATCCGGGCCACGCCGCCCAGCATGGGCACAGGCGGGTCGTCGGGATGCAGGGCGAGCCGGACGTTGCTTTCTTCGGCGACCGGCAGGATCCGCGACATGTAGTATTCGTAATTGTCCCACATTTCATCCGCCGTGAATACCCTTCCGTGGGTGGGCGCTCCGTCCCTGTGCGCCTCGAAATCGAACCGCGTGGCCGTCGCCCCGCCCCGGAGTACGGCGGGATCCGGGGTACGCCATACACCGCTGGGGATCCAGTGGTACCCCAGGATGGGTATGCCGGCCTTCCCCATGTTCCGGATCGTTTGCTTCATATGCTCGATCTGCTCGTCGCGCCCCGGCAGCCCCAGCATGGCCTTGTCGTAGAAAGGGATGGGCACGTTCTCCAGGCACATGAGCCGCAGTTCGGCGTTATCCGCCCGCCGTTTCAGGTCGACCAGGTCGTCCAGCTCCCAGCGCTTCTCGCCCGGCAGTTTCGGCGTGTTCATGAGAAAGTCATCTGCGCCGAGTTGCTTGATGTAGGCGAGTTTCTCGTCGGTGAGCACGTTGAACTGTCCGAGTCCGATGCGCATTTCCAGGGCCATGTCAGTCCGTTCCTTTCTCGGGATCCCCTGAGGGACCTGCCGGATCCGCACCGTTCTGGATCGACGGGAGGTCCGTCCGGCCGGGCTCTTCCCCGTGTCCTGTCGTGTCCGGCCGATCGGGTTTCCTGGCCAGCTTCACGCCCTTGAGCGCCTTGGGAGCCAGCCGGATGCCCTTGGCCCGGTTCCCCCGCACCGGATAGAGGGACAGGTCGAATTCCTCCTCGAGTACCCGCATGCGAGGCGTGGGCTTGTAGGTGACGGTCGCCAGGACGTCCTCGTCGGTGGTCAGCTGGAGGATGCGGCAGCCTTCCGGGACCAGTTCGTATCCCCTGTTCAGGATGAACTTGTCCAGCTTGCAGCGCTTGACGTAAGGGTGGGCGTTCTTGTCCCGGTAGATCATTGTAAAGACCAGCTCGGTATCGACGAACCCGCAGTACAGCATGCCCTTGTCCACGAAAAGCCGTTCGATCTCGTCGTGAAGCGCGTAGGCGCCTGTCTTGCGGATCACGAGCACCCGGTCGTAAGGGGAAACGTTGAAGAGCGTATCGCCGCTGCCCAGTTCGTACCCCAGATAACCGGTGTTCCGGTCGTACTTGAGCGCGAGATTCCGTTGCGCCGCCTCCCGGGCGTCCACCCGCCTGAAGGAGGTGATGGTCGTCCGCCGGGGGAAGGCCTCCCGATACTGACCGATGAGTCCTTCCAGCAGCGTGACCGCGTAGTCGGAAAGGTTGCCCAGGTGATCCCGGATCTCGCGCAGTCGGTTCCGGATGCCCTTCATCTCCTCGTTGGCGCGGTTGATGTCGTACAGGGAAATCCGGCGGATGGGCACCTTGAGCAGGGTATCGATATCCTCGGAAGTCAGGTCCTTCACCCTGGACCCGAAGGGTTCGAATCCCACGCGGATCGCCTCGTGGATCTTTTCCTGTTCCCGGATTTCCTCGATGCGCTTGTAGATCCGCTCCTTGATGAAGAGCTGTTCCAGCGTCTTCGCGCGCAGCTTCGCGTGCAACTGTTTCCGTTCGATCTTCAGTTCCGCTTCGAGGATCTCCAGGAGCCGCTGCGTATTGTGCCTGAGCACGTCGGACACGGGCAGGATGCATGGGTGACCCGCCCGGATGACGAGTATGTTGGTGGAGATGGAAGACTCGCAGTCGGTGAAGGCGTACAGGGCGTCCACGGTTTCGTCGGAATGCACGCCCCGGGCAAGCCGGATCTCGATTTCCACCTCGTCCGCCGTGAAGTCGGATATGCCCGCGATCTTCAGCTTGTTCTTCTTCGCCGCCGACTCGATGGATGCGATGAGGCTCTCGGTGGTCGAACCGAAGGGTAGTTGGCGGATGACGATGCGCTTGGGGTCCCGTACGTCGAGGTGGGCGCGGACCATCACCTTCCCGTTGCCGTCGTTGTAATCCGAGACGTCTACCAGACCGGCGGTGGGGAAGTCGGGCAGGACCGCGAAAGGCTCGTCCCGCAGGCAGGCGATCTGGGCCTCCATGAGCTCGATGAGATTGTGGGGCAGGATCCGGGTCGCCATGCTCGAGGCGATGCCCTCGGCGCCCATGGCGAGGAGGACCGGTATCTTCGCCGGAAAGGCCACGGGTTCCCGGTTGCGGCCGTCGTAGGAATCCACGTATTCGGTGATTTCCGGGTCGTGCAGCACGTCCCTGGCCAGCGGCGTCAGGCGGCATTCGATGTACCGGGCCGCGGAGGCGGGATCGCCGGTCAGGATCGAACCGAAATTGCCCTGCTTCTCGATGAACATGTCCTTGTTGGCCAGATTGACCAGCGACCCGAAGATGGACTGGTCCCCGTGGGGATGGTACCGCATGGTCTGGCCGACCACGTTGGCGACCTTGTGGTACTTCCCGTCGTCCATCTCGAAGAGGGTATGTAGAATGCGGCGCTGCACCGGCTTGAGCCCGTCGTCGATTTCCGGGATCGCCCGGTCCTTGATGAAATAAGAGGCGTACTTCAGGTAGTAATCGTCGAAGAGGGTATCGGCGTAAGCCATGGGGATCCTATACTTCGTCCAGCAGGTTTTCCACGATGTACTCTCTGCGCTCGGGCGTGTTCTTGCCCATATAGAAATTCAGGGTGTCCGGTATGCTGTGGATAGAGCGGACGTTGACCTTCACGAGCCGTATGTCGGCACCGATGAACTGGCCGAATTCGCCGGGCGAAATCTCGCCCAGTCCCTTGAACCGCGTAACCTCGGCGCCCCGTATCCGGTCGAGCGCCGCGTTGCGCTCTTTCTCGCTGTAGCAGTATACGGTCTCCTTCGTATTGCGCACCCGGAAGAGCGGCGTTTCCAGGATGTGGACGTGGCCCGCGAGCACCATGTCTTCGAAATAGCTGAGGAAGAAGGTCATCAGCAGGTTGCGAATGTGGTAACCGTCGTAATCGGCGTCCGTCGCGATGATCACCTTGTTGAACCGCAGGTTGGACATGCCCTCCTCGATACCGAGGGCCATCATGAGGTTGTAAAGCTCCTCGTTCTTGTAGATGGCCGCCCGCGACCGGGAAAAGACGTTCAGCGGCACGCCCTTCAGCCCGAAGATCGCCTGGGTCAGCGGGTCCCGCGCCGAGACCATCGAACCGGCGGCCGAGGGCCCTTCGGTGATGAAGATGGAAGACTCCTCCCCGTGTCTGGCGTGGCCGAAGTGGTACTTGCAGTCCTTGAAGTTGGGGATCTTGATGGCAATGCGGCGGGCCGCCTCCCGGGCTTCCTTCTTGACGGCGTTCAGCTCTTTTCTCAGGCGCTCGTTCTGGGTGATCTTCTCCTGGATCTTCTGGGCGGACTCCTGGTTCTTGTGGAGAAAGTCCACCACGGCGCTGCGGATTTCCGAAACGAGCCAGCCCCGGATCTCCGTATTGCCCAGCTTGTTCTTGGTCTGGGATTCGAAAATCGGTTCCTTGAGCTTGATGGCTATGGCCCCGGCGATGGACTCCCGCACGTCCACGCCGCCGTAGCTCTTCTTGAAGTACTCGTTGACGCCCTTGAGAATGCCTTCGCGGAACGCGCTCTGGTGAGACCCGCCGTCCGCGGTATACTGGCCGTTCACGAAGGAGAAGAGCGTCTCGCCGTAGTTGGTGGTGTGGGTGAAGGAGAACTCGATGTACTGGCTCTTGTGATAGGAGGGCTCGTAGAGGACATGCTCCCCCACCTCGGCCTTCAGGAAATCCAGCAGTCCGTACCGGGAAACGAAGCGCTTTTTGTTGTAGATCATGCGGAGGCCGCTGTTCAGGCAGGCATAGTTCCACATGCGGCGTTCGACATAATCCGGCTGAAAGGCGTATTCCCCGAAGATCTCCTCGTCGGGCAGGAATTCCACATAGGTGCCGTCCGGTTCGTCCGCGGCGCCTTCGTTCTGCCCGAGTAGCTGTCCCCGCTCGTATACCGCCTCCGCATACCGCCCGTTCCGGTATGCCACGACCCGGAAATCGACGGAGAGGGCGTTGACCGCCTTGGCGCCGACGCCGTTCAGTCCGACGCTGAACTGGAAGACCTCGTCGTTGTACTTGGCGCCCGTGTTGATGATGGAGGTGCACTCCACGACCTTCCCGAGGGGAATCCCGCGGCCGAAGTCGCGGACGCGGACCCGGTTGTCCTCGATGGTCACGTCGATCTTCCGGCCGTGGCCCATGATGAACTCGTCCACGGCGTTGTCGATCACTTCCTTCAGGAGGACGTAGATGCCGTCTTCCGGATCGCTGCCGTCCCCGAGCCGACCGATATACATGCCGGTCCGGAGCCGGATGTGTTCCAGCGACGAGAGGGTTTTGACCTTGCTTTCGTCGTAGACGGCCGCTTCCGCTTCGGCCGCCGCGGCCGGGGATCCATTGCCTTCATCCGGTCGCGCGCCGTTTTCCGATTCAACAGCGCTTCCATTCGACGTGGCGCCGCTGCCGCGCGAGCCGTTGCTGTTACCGGCACCGTTGTTCGCCGTCTCGTCAGACTGCTTAAGCAGGTCGAGCTGGGCGTGGCGGTCCTTATCGTCGCCCGATCCGTTCTGGGTCGCCATAGATCCTGTCCCAATAGCAAACGATTACGGCAATGGACATTTACTATTCCGCGCAGGCATGAGAAGCCGCAGGCATGAGAAGCCGTGCCGGCATTAGAACATGTCGTGTCACGCCATGCGTTTAGCACAATATATAGCCAATGGCCGCACGTGTCAATATACGCACCGCGATATGCTGCGCACACGTGTCAATTTACCCTACATTTGTTTGGTAACTTGTCAAGGCAAAATCCGCCCGCC
>JAJECR010000036.1 GCA_022821935.1 Candidatus Latescibacterota bacterium | reverse complement strand
TACCGTCACCGAGAGTAACCCAACCCTCGCAGACTTCGTCCTCCGCAATGACCTTCTCGATTCCCGGACGGCCGCGGAATACCCGCACCTGGTTGTCTTTGTGCTGCGCGATTCGAAGTCGCTCGTCGAGTTCGAGCGTTCCGGTCTCGACGCCACAAGATCCGTCGGCCTGGGCGCCACACGATCCGTACGAGTAGTTCGGGAGGGAACCGGAGAAAGGGATGGGGATGTCCACGGCGAGATCCTCGATTTCAACCTCCCGGGGATTGCAGGTGAACACGTAGGTTTGCAACACCCGGACAAATGCGTGGCCGGCGTAGGCGTGGATCCGGGTGATGCAACGCAGGGGCCTGTACCCGCCGTAATGGTGCATGGGGATGTCGGCCTCGAGGGCGCTTTCCAGCCGGATGACTGTGCGCAGGGGCCCTTGCTCCTCGACGCTCGCCGAATAGGAATCACCGGCCAGAGAAGCCCGGCAGAGACCGCCGGGTCCGTAGAGCCGGCGTACCAATCCCCCATCGGAGACGCCTTCGCTGATGCGCGCCCGGACATCGCCGCCGGTGCCGTGGTCTGAGATGCGGGGGCCCTGCCCGTCGTACCGATTCCCGGTGTTCGAATGGGACACGGAATGCAAGAGACCGTATTGATGACGGCCAACCCGGAACCGAAGGGCGCCCGTATCCACGTGAAGGTCGTTTTCTGTTTCCTCGATCCGAACGGAAGTAGCAGGAGTCGTTCGTCTGCGCGCTCCCCCGGTCCCTTCATCCGCCAGGGTATAGACCCTGCTGCCCGATGACGCGGCATCCGCCTGGAAGTCAACGAGCACCCACTTTACCGATCCATCCGGCCATCGGCTGAGCTCCCGGAACTGGGCGGGAACACCGACCCCGGCGGGATCCAGCACGACCAGTTCTTCTGTCTCGTGCAGCACGCCTGCAGGCAAGGGGACTCCCCGCGTAACGGGCCAGCCAATGGGCTTCCGCGCGGGGTTATGGGTAAACACGATGGGGATCGAAATCATGACTTCTCCCGTTTGTTTTGACCAGTCCAGGTCGCTTGCTCCGAATCAAGCGGGTTCGTATATTCTATCGAAGCTTCCCGGAGTGGATCGGGAGTTGCTACAATGGAAGCAAGTTAACTTCAGATACCGTCTTTCATCGGGCCGGTTTACACCACCACGGTGCGGAACTCCGGATAGATATCCGGGTTTTCACGAATATAAATCAAGGAGCAGGCCATGTCAGGCCCCGTCAAGTTGAAGTCCATTGCCATAACCGGGAAGGCTCCCGGCCCGAAACTGCTCATACTCGGCGGCATACACGGCGACGAATTCGAATCCATGTGGGCGATCCGGCGACTGAAAGAGGCCCTGGACCCGGACGAACTGCGCGGCACGGTAACCCTGGTCCCCGTCGTCAACGAAGCGGCGTACTGGCGCGGCCAGCGGACTGGGGAGGACGGCCTGGATCTGGCGCGCACCTGCCCGGGACGGGCGGATGGCACCATCACCGAACGGGTGGCGTTCGCGGTGAGCGCGCTGATCCACGATGCCGACTACCTGATCGATCTGCATAGCGGCGGCCTGATTTGCAGGTTCTACCCGACAGTGGGGTACATGCTGCATTCCGACACGGACGTCCTGGAGCGCCAGCGGGAGATGGCCCGGGCGTTCAACATGCCGATCGTCTGGGGGACGTATGCGGGTCACGACGGACGCACGCTTTCCATCGCCCGCGATGCCCGCATACCCGCCATATACTCGGAATGGATGGGGGCCGGGGACTGCGATCCGGAGGGGGTCGACGCATACTACGAGGGTTGTCTGAACGTCATGGGCGTGCTGGATATGATCCAACGCGTCCAGCCGCCATCGAGAATCCGGCACACGGTGGAGGATGACCGGGAAGGGGCGGGGCACATCCAGTTGAACTATCCGTCGCCCTTTTCAGGATTCTTCGAGCCCTGGGTCGAACTGATGGATCGCGTGGAACCAGGAGACGTTTTTGGCGTGGTCACCGACCTGCTGGGCGAGCGAAGGGAGGAGATCGTGTCCACGCAGTCCGGTCACGTGCTGGTCCTGCGTACCTTCAACCGCGTGCACGAAGGAGAGACGCTGGCGGCCGTCCTGGAGGTCTGATACGGGGATGACGAACTTCTTGCGATTCCTCAGTTTACTCCGCGTGAAGCGGGCTGCTTCTTCATATCTGATGGAGACGGATCTTCCTTCGGCGCGGCGACATTGAACTGGAGATATCCCCGTACTTCGTCGACCTTGGTTTCCACCCGGTCAATCCTGACTGCCAGCCGGTCGACCTTGGCTTCCACCCGGTCAATCCTGGCTCCCAGACGGTCGACCTTGGTTTCCAACTTGTCAAACCTTACTTCCAACTTGTCAATCCTGGTTTCCAACTTGTCAATCCTGGCTCCCAGCCTGTTTTCCACCCGGTCAATCCTGGCTCCCAGATCGACCCGCACGTTTCTGATTTCGGCTTTCAAGTCCAGGTACATCAGGACGGCCGCACCAATTAATGCTGCCTTTATCGTCACGTCAATCCACGGTTTTCCAGTCAACTTGCTTGTTCCTTAATGAGGTTGAAACGCTCGCCTTTGAAGAGAATGGACAGGTCTTTGTACGTACGCCTTGACGCGCAGTACAACGACTTCATATCCTTTTTAGTCGGAGTGTACCCGATAAACTCGTAATGGAATTGTATTTTGATTGACACGTAGTCTTGTAAACGGCCTGCGATAAGGACTTTGAGTCCAGTAAGCACCCCATGATCCGCGATTCCTACTGGCTGGACATGCCCTACACGCCCACGGATCCCCTGTCGGGCGAAATCGACGTGGACGTCGTCGTGATCGGCGGCGGCGTGACGGGTGTGACCGGCGCTTTGTTCCTGGCCGAGGGCGGCGCAAGCGTGGCCGTGCTCGAGCGCCGCGAGGTGGCCTCCGGCGCGACGGGCCGCAACGGGGGTTTCATGCTGGCCGGGACCCACGAGTACTACGTCGAAGCCGTGGAGGAACTGACGGACATGTATGGACCGGACGGCAGGGAGCTGGCCCGGGAGGCGTGGATGATCGCCCTGGAGAACCACGACCTGATGGCCGGTCTCATGAAAAAATACGACATTCAGTGCGACTACTACCGCCACGGCAGCTACGTGGTGGCCATGAAGCGGCCGGACCGCGGTTCTCACGGGGTTCCCATGGAACGGATTGTCCAATCGTACCACCTGCTACAGGAAGATGGCTTCGACGTGGAGTACCTGGACGAAGAGAGACTTTACGGACTCAAGCGCAGCCCCTTGCTCGCCGGCGCGCTATGGAACAAGTTCGACGGCGAACTCCATCCGGTCAAATACGTGCGCGGTCTCGCGTCCGCAGCCAAAGGCCTGGGCGTACGTTTTTTCGAAAACACGGCCGTCACCGGGGTCGAGCGGTCCGGTTCCGGAACCGGGAGGCAGGAAGGCGCAGATGGGCGCCCTGGCAAGCGGAAAGACAGCGGCCTGCTGGTCCACACCGCGAACGGACAGATCAGGACCCAGCACGTGCTGCTGGGCATGAACGCATACACGCCCCAGCTCGATGCCCGGTACGAACGGCGCATCATCCCCCACAGGGGACAGGTCTTCACGACGAAGCCCGTTACCGAACGCCTGTTCAACGGGGTCTTTTACGCCAACGATGGATGGGATTTCTGGCGGCAACTGCACGACGGGCACGGCGAGGGCGGCAGACTGCTTTATGGCGGAGGACGAAACCACCACATCCGCGCCGAACGGGGGTTTCATTTTCTCCGGCGCAGGGGCCGGCCATTCAGGACGTACCGGGGATACAAGGAACGTCCTACCCAAGCGGTCCAGCGGTCCAACGACCGGTCGTTCAACACCACGTTCCCCCACCTTGCCGATCTCGGCCGCTCCCACCGCTGGGGCGGCGTAATGGGCTTTTCCTACGACAGCAGTCCCTTCGTCGGCGAGACCGAGACGCCGGGCGTCCACATCGTCGCCGGATTTACGGGCCGGGGCAATGCCTACGCCACGGTGGCGGCGCGCATGCTGAGCGACCGGTTACTGGACCGGCCCTCGACCGTCGAGGACCAGTTCGAAACGGTTAAGAAGGTCTTCGATCCGCTGCGCGGCGGGATCGACGCGGAAAACCGCCGCCGCTAGTCCGGCGTGGAGCTCCACCGCCGCCGGCATCCTCCCCTACGCAAACTGGTGAAAATGCCGGGTCACGCGCCGCTCCACCTGTCTCAGCAGGATGGACAGGGACAGGCAGAGCAGGAAGTACACGAAGGCGACCAGCAGCCACACCTCGAAAAGCAGTCCGCTCGAATTGGCGATCTCCGACCCGACGAAGGTGAGCTCCTGGACGGAGATGAGCGAGACGATGGACGAGTCCTTCACCAGGGAGATGTACTGGCCCGCGAGGGGCGACACGATGCGCGCCAGCGCCTGGGGGAAGATGACGAACCGGTAGCGGTCCAGGACCGGTATGCCCAGGCTTTCCCCGGCCTCCCACTGGCCACGGGGAATGGCGGAGAGGCCGGCACGGACGACTTCAGCGATGTACGCGGCGCTGATGAAGGATATGCACAACACGCCGGAGATCAGGTTCTCCCAGAGCGCCGGGGGGCCGAAGAGGAAGCGCTGCCATCCCGACGCGTCCTCCGCGGGGCGGTTGAACAGGACATCCAGTCCCAGCAGGGGCATCAGCTGGCTACTGATGAAGAAGTAGAAGATGAAGATGAACACCAGGGGCGGGATGTTGCGGAGGATCTGGATATACGTCCCGCAGAACATGCGCAGGGCGCGCACTTCCGAGTATCTTCCCACGCCGATCAATACACCCAGGATGGTAGCCAGTACCGCCCCCCATGCGCTTAGCCGAAGGGTCGCGTAGATCCCCATAAGAAAGAAGGGCGTATCGCCGGCCTCGCTGGTCGCGAAGACGGTCAAGAGCGCCTGGGGCCAGTCCCAGCGGTACGCCACGCCAATGGCCGAGCGGTACCACAGCCAGCCTGCCGCCAGGACCAACCCGACCAGCAGAATCCCGTCGAGCCGGGTGGGCTGGAACCGTCGCCTGGATTCGCGCGTGCCGCCGCGCCTGCCGACACGCCCGTTGTCGTCCCCGCCGTCGCGCCTGCCGACCCGCCCGTTGTCACGCCTGCTTTCGCGTCCGGTCGTCGACATCACGCCCCCGCCCTGCGTCGTTCGGCCATGGCCGCCGCGGTCGACAGGGCCAGGGTCACGGCCAGGTAGATGGCGGCCACGGTCAGCCAGATCTCGAAAGTCAGGAAGGTGTCCGCAATGAGGTTCCGGCCCTGCGTGGTCAGGTCGAAGATGGCGATCACGCTGACGATCGAGGAGTTCTTGACGAGTGAAACCGCCTCGTTGGTGAGCGGCGGCAGCATGTTGCGAATCACCTGCGGCAGGATGACGTACCGGTAGTTGTCGACGCGCGACAGTCCCAGGCTGTCCCCCGCTTCCACCTGCCCCCGGGGGATGGCGCGCAGGCCGGCCCGGAAGATCTCCGACGTGTAGGCGCCCTGGAACGCGGCGAGACACGCGATGGCCGTCGTAGTTTGACCCCAGCCGAGGATGGGACCCAGGACGAAGTACATCACGTAGAGCTGGATCAGTAGGGGGGTGTTGCGGATCAGTTCCAGGTACCCGCGGGCAAGTCCGCGCCCGACCACGGAAGAAGACAGGCGGAGCATGGCGGTCACAAGCCCGATGACGAGGGTCAGGAAGAGGCTCAGGACGGATATCTCGAGGGTGACGAAAAGGCCCTGGACCAGGGGACCCGCGGACAAGGCGCCGTTTTCCGTGGTGAACAGGAAGTCGCCGACCCGGTACCACTGCCACCTGTAGTTGATGTTCTCCGCGCCGCGCATGACCGCGAAGACGAGGATGCCGGCAATGGCCGCCGGCTGTATCCAGTTCGACAGGACGCTTCTGACCCACGGCCTGCGAAATACGCCGATCACGCGGAAGCCTCGTAATGGAGGATCTGGTTGAGGAAGGCCCGGGTTCTTTCTTCCCGGGGCGCGTCGAAGAACTCGTCCGGCGTGGCGCTCTCGACGATCTCACCGTGGTCCATGAAAATGACCCGGTCGGATACCTTGCGGGCGAAGCCCATTTCGTGGGTCACGCAAACCATGGTGATTCCGTCGTCCGTGAGCTCGTAGATCACGTCGAGGACTTCCCGGATCATCTCCGGGTCGAGGGAGGAGGTGGGTTCGTCGAAGAGCAGGATATCGGGCTTCATGCAAAGCGCCCGGGCGATCGCCACGCGCTGCTGCTGCCCGCCGGAGAGCTGGTCGGGGTACTTTTCGGCCTGCTCCCCGATGTGCACGCGCTCGAGATAGTTCAGGGCGGTCTCTTCCGCCTTTTCCTTATCCATCCCGAGATTGCGCATGGGGGCGAGGGCCAGGTTGCGCAGGACCGTCATGTGGGGGAACAGGTTGAAGCTCTGGAACACCATGCCGATCTTGCCGCGCAGTTCGCGGGGAAGCGGCTCGCCCGGTCCCAGCGAAACACCTTCGACCCGGACCGCGCCCCGGTCGTGCTTTTCGAGCCGGTTTATACAGCGGATCAGCGTGGACTTGCCCGACCCGGATGGCCCGCAGACGACGATGCACTCACTTTCCCGGACGCTCAGATCCACGTCTTTGAGCACCTGGAACGTGCCGAACCACTTGCTTACTTTATCAAACGCGATGATGGGTTGGGTATCGTCAGACACGGATCAGGTGCCCTCGATCATCGCCTTCATCCTGGCCGCGACCCAGTCGACCGCCACGTCGATCATGCCCTGACCCTTCACGGCGTCGGCGAGTTTGGCTTCGTGGTGGAATTCCCGGTCCTGGGCGGCCCGGTCGGCCTCGGAAATGGTCAGCCTGGCCGAATCGTAATCGACGCCTTCCCAGTGGATGTGCCTGGGAAAAGCCGCATAGGCGAAGGACGTCTCGAACTCGCTGGCATGGCCGGGACAGTTGTTAGAGTCCATGTACTTCCGGACGATTTCCGGGGTATAGGCTTCCCAGTAGCTGCAGAAGGCGAAATCGACGCCCAGGCGGGACTTGATGTCTTCCAGCACGTTCATGACGGGACCGGCGTTTCCGGCGTGGCCGTTGACGGCCAGGATATGGTTGACCCCACCCCTTTTCATGCTGTCGGCCACGTCGTAGAGGAGTTCCGTGAAGATCTCGGGCCGGGTCGTCAGCGTACCCCGGTGGTCCATCCAGTGCTCCGACACGCCGATGGCCAGCGGGGTGGTGACCACGACTTCGGGGTAGAGTTTCTGCGCAGCAAGTTCGGATACGTGCACGGCGCTGGCGGTGTCGTGGGACATTTCCAGGTGCTCGTTGTGCTGTTCCGTGCTGCCCGTGGGGATAATCGCGCCCTTGAGGTTGCCTGCGTAGATTCCCTCGCGGAACTGCCTGCGGGTCATTTTCCAAAGCTGTACGGGACGGTCTTGGGGCAGGGCATCGGACATGGATTACTCCTGACTGGTTGGCTGTCGATTAAGCGTAATCCTCGCGGGGCGGACTGAATATGTCCAGGGCGACGGATTTGACCATGACCTCGGTCACGCCATGTTGCACCCCTCCGGGGATCACGTATTTGTCGCCCGTTTTAATGGTCCTGCGCTCTTCCCCGATGACCATGACGAATTCACCTTCCAGCACGACGCCCAGCTGTTCGTGGGGATGATCGTGCATGGGCACCTGGGATCCCGGCGTGAGCGTCACGAAAGACATCTGGGCCCGGGCGCCCCCCGCCACGGCGATGCTTACGCCCGGGGCGATCGATTTGGTGGACATGTTTTCTTCTTCGACGAAATACATGGGTTCCTCCAATGCTCCTACAGTGCTAATCCAGTGCTAATCCAGCGCTCCTACAGCGCCAATCCATCCACGCGGTGGATGGCGGTGACGACGCGTTTCCGTCACGCGGTCCACCCTATGGCGAATCGGCGTACACGGCGCTCGCCGCGGCCACGCCGCTTTCCGCGACTTCATGTCCTTCCGCCCGCAGCGTCTCTTCAAGGGCGCCCAGGCACAACATGACGTGATCCTTCTGCGAGGACTGTCCCATGAGACCCACACGCCAGGCCTTGCCTTTCAACGCGCCGAGACCGCCGCCGAGTTCAATGCCGTAGTCTTCGAGCAGGCGCCGGCGTACGCTGGCTTCGTCGACCCCATCCGGAGAGAGAACAGGGTTGATGGTCGGGGCGCGGTGCGGGGCGTCGACGAAGAACCCGAGACCCATGGCGTCGATGCCGGCCTTAAACGCCTCGTAGTTGAGGGCATGCCGCGCGTGGCCCGTCGCCAGTCCCTCCTCGTGAATGAGGACGAGTGCTTCCCGCAATGCGTAGATCAGGCTCACAGGCGCGGTATGGTGATAAACCCTGTCGCCGTCCCAGTACGCGTTGATCAGGGAAAGGTCCAGGTACCAGCTGTCCACCGGTGTCTTACGCCCGGAGATTGCCGTGCACGCCCGTTCGTTCAGCGTGACGGGCGCCAGGCCCGGAGGCGCGCTCAGGCATTTCTGGCTGCCGGCATAGCAGACGTCGATGCCCCATTCGTCGACTTTGACGGGCGTTCCGCCCAGGGAAGCCACGGTGTCGACGAGGACGAGGGCTTCGTGTTCATGGACGATCCGGATGATTTCCTCAAGGGGCTGCAGCACGCCCGTGGACGTCTCCGCGTGTACCAGGCCCACGAGCTTGGGGCGACAACCTGCCAGCGCCTCCCGGACCTGGTCCGGCGTAAACGGGCGTCCCGAGGCGCCCTCCAGGCGGATCAGCCTGCCGCCGTGCCGTTCGACCATCTGGGCCATGCGATCCCCGAATACGCCGCCCACGCACACCAGCACTTCATCGCCGGGTTCGACGAGATTGCAGATACAGGTCTCCATGCCCGCGGAGCCGGTAGCCGAGATGGGGATAGTCAGATCGTTTTCAGTCTGGAACACGTACCGGAGCAGGACCTTGGTATCGTCCATTACCCCGATGAAATAGGGGTCCAGGTGTCCCGTAAGCGGTGCGCCCATGGCCTGGTAGACCCTGGGGTGCATATCGCTCGGACCGGGTCCCATCAGGATGCGCCGGCCGGGGTCCAGGGGAGCGAACGAACCGTTACGTGCCGTCATTTGGAGGAGTTCCCTTCGAAGGTGGAGCAGCCTGACCGGACCTGGACGAAGGACATGTGCAAAAGGCAACGGTAGTATAGAAACCCGCCCCGGGGGTGTCAATCAGTTTGGACAAAACAAAAGAGGATTCCCGGGTACTCGCGGAATCCTCTTAAACCCAGTGTTCAACCTGCTTTATCGCCACTGGCAACCAAGCTTGGAATTACATTCCCTCACCAGAAGTGATCAGGTCCAGCTTCTTTTTCCGGTGTTCTTCTCCCTTGGCGGAGAACTCCTGGCTCTTGGCCTCGTCCGTTTCGATGCTGGCCAGTCCGAAATAGGCGTCACTGAGTATGTCGTGGCCGTCGATATTGTTCGGCTGCAGCGTCAACAGCCTGTTCATGCTGTCCACGGCACCGTGAAGCGCCATCGAGGCGGCTTCGACGTCCCCGGCTTCCTTGTCGGACAACCCCTTGTTGTAGTAATTGGTCCCCAGGTATCTCAGCAGTTCGACATCATCGGGCAGGGCGGAGTGCCCCTTTTCGAGTGCCTCGATCGCCTTATCGTAGTTTTTCTTGGCGCTATGGATGGAACTGGCGTCCCGGTACAGCGACTTCTCTTCCGGAAACGCTTCCATTGCTCTTTCGTAGGTTGCGATGACGCTGGCGGTGTCGGCCACGCCGAAATAAGCGTTACGCAGAATGAGGTAGGTGTTGAGATCGATCTCTTCCGACATCTCGATAACCTTGTTACAGGCCGTGATCAGCTTGTCCCAGGCTTCACTGGTGTAGTATACGTTGATCAGGCCGTCCCAGGCTTCGAACTTGTCGGGATCGATTTCAAGAAGCTTCTCCAGGGCCGATCTGGCGTTGTCGTAATCCTCGGCGCCCAGGTGGGCGTAACCCCAGTAGAGGTAACCCTGCTGTTTGGCGGGTTCCAGTTCGTCGGCAGTTTTGGCATCGTTCTTGTTGCCCGTGGAACGCAACGCGTCCTGCAGCATCGAGGTCGCATTCACCGAACGGCTGTAGAAGTCGGCGGCGTTCGCGTATTCCCCTTTCTCGTAACTCTGCTGGCCCCTCTGGTAGTTCGTGCGGATCATGGAGTTCAGGGTGTCTTTGTACTGGTTCTTGTCTTTCCTGTCCAGGTCGTCGAGGATTACCACTTCCCAGTTCTCGAACATCTCGTCGAAGTTGGCCTTGTAGTAATGAATGAGCCCGAGGAGATAGTGGGCGTCGTTGTTGCCGGGATCCTTTTCCAGGGCGGTCTCGAGCAGGGCCAGGGCCTTGTCCCACTGCGGCGGCGTTTCACGGATGTAGATCTTCGCGGAGCGAAGTTCGATTTTCTGCGCGTCGGCCGCGATGGGGACCAGCACTGCAAAGCCGAGGGCGAACAACACGCAGATGGTAACCTTTCTGAAAAACATTACGTGCTCCTTTCGACAGGTACGTTGACGGCATATCCCTGCGACCTGTCACGGGTATACGTTTCTAATAATTGTGCCCGGTATATCTAGAACAAACAGTTTCCTGAAAATACAAGCATATGTCACGTTTAGTCAAGATGATTCAGGGACATCGCACCGATAAACTATCCGGCCGCCGACGACGGTCATGGTTACGCTGCCCTTTAACACGCAACCCGCGAAGGGCGTGTTACCGGACCTTGACTTAAAGGACGCGGGATCCACGGTCCAGGTTCCTTCCGGATCGAAGAGGAAGAGGTCGGCCGGACTGCCGACCGCCAGGCTGCCGCCTTCCGTACCCAGTATCCCGCTGGGGGCCGTCGAGAGGCGCAGCACCGCATCGCGCCAGGTCAGCAGGCCAGGTGCGATCAACTCGGTATGCACGACGGACAGCATGGTCTCAAGACCGACGGCGCCGGGGAGCGCTTCCTGGAACTCCGTGTTCTTCTCATCCACGGACCGCGGCGTGTGATCCGACGCGACCGCGTCGATGGTCCCGTCCGCGAGGCCCTCCCGAAGCGCATCCACGTCCGCCCGGCTTCTCAGGGGCGGATTGATTTTCAGATAGGTATCGTAGGAGGAGAGCGATTCATCGGTCAGCGCCAGGTGGTGAGGGCTGACATCGGCGGTCACCCGGACGCCCCGCTCCTTCGCCGCCCGGACGAGTCCCACGGTCACGGCCGTGCTCACGTGGGTTACGTGTAGCCGTCCCCCCGTCCATTCCGCGAGCATGATGTCCCGCGCGGCAATGGTTTCCTCCGCGATGGAGGGGATGCCCTTGAGACCCAGCCGGGTAGCGTGGCGCCCCTCGTGCATGAGGCCGCCGGCGGAGAGCGACGGATCTTCGCAGTGCGCGATGATGGGCAGGTCGAACATGCGGCTGTATTCGAGGGCCCGCCGCAGAATGGCCGGATTCCGGATGGTTCGGTCGGCGTCGGAGAGCGCGACGGCGCCGGCGCCGGCAAGCTCGCCTATCTCAGTCAGTCGCTCGCCCGCACGGCCCATCGTGACTGCCGCAATGGGGTAGATATGCACCGGGACGCCCGCCGCCCGTTCCCGTACGAATCTCACCGCGGGGGCATCGTCCAGGTCCGGTTCGGTATCCGGCATGCACGCCACGCCGGTGACGCCGCCGGCCGCCGCCGCCTCTGCCCCGCTCTCCAGGGTCTCCCGGTACTCGTAGCCGGGTTCGCAGAGATGGGCGTGCATATCGACCAGGCCCGGCAGAACGAGACGTCCGGCCGCATCGATGACGGAGGGCCCTTTCGCCTCGTCCTCCGAGGGACGATCGATGATCCGGCCGTCGCGAAACCAGAGATCGCCAATCCCGTCGCGGCCGGAAGCGGGGTCGATGATATGTCCGTTGCGGACCACCGACAGCTCCGCGCCGCCCGACGCAACCTGTCCGTCTGTAACCCGGCCGTCACTAACCCGTTCGTCAGGCCGCATCGCGCTCACCCCCGCCGTTGAGGAGATAGAGGACCGCCATGCGGACGGCGACCCCGTTGGTTACCTGGTCGAGAATGACGGACCGGCCGCTGTCCGCCACGCGGGAGTCGAGCTCCACACCGCGGTTGATGGGACCGGGATGCATGACGATGGCGCCTGGCCGGGCGAGTTCGAGGCGTTCCGGGTCGATGCCGAAAAGCCGCGTGTATTCGCGCTGGGAAGGGAAGAAGGCTTCCTGTTGTCTTTCAAGCTGTATCCGCAGGGCGTAGACTACGTCGGCGTCGCGGAGGGCGTCCTCGACCCGGTGGCAGACCTCCACGCCCATCGCTTCGATGTCGACGGGGATCAGCGTTGGCGGGCCGCAGACGGCCACGTTCGCACCCATCTTCTGAAGTCCCCAAATGTTGGAGCGCGCCACCCGGCTGTGGGCGACGTCGCCGATGAGCGCGACCTTCAGTCCTTCCAGGTTGCCTAGCGCGTCCCGCATGGTCAGCAGGTCGAGCAGCCCCTGGGTCGGATGTTCGTGGGCGCCGTCACCCGCGTTGATGACGACGGCTTTCGACAGACATTGGGAAAGGAAGAGGGGGACGCCCGCCGCGGAGTGACGCACCACCACGCAGTCCACCTGCATGGCTTCGATGTTCCGGGCCGTATCGCCGAGGGTCTCTCCCTTGGACACGCTGCTGCCGGTGGACGCGAAATTCAGGGTATCGGCGGAGAGCTGCTTCTCGGCCAGTTCGAAGGAAAGCCGCGTGCGGGTGCTCGATTCGAAGAAGAGATTGACGACGTTCTTACCCCTCAAGGCGGGGACCTTCCGGATGGGGCGCCGGATCACTTCCTTGAAGGAGTCCGCCGTATCCAGGATGAGACGGATCTCCTGGCGGGAGTAGTCCTCGAGGCCGATCAGGTGGCGGTGGCGCAGCGCATACAGGTGATCTTCAGCCATCACACCACCTCTTCGACGGAAACGTCATCTTTACGGTCGAGTTCATGAACGTGCACGACCACGGTTCTGCCGGGGCCCACTTCGACGTCCTCCCCGACGTAGTCCGCCTGGATCGGCAGCTCCCGCCCCTCCCGGTTGATCAGGACGGCGAGCTCGATCCGCCTGGCCCGGCCGAAATCCTTCAGTTCGTCCAGCGCCGCCCGTATGGTACGGCCCGTGTACAGGACGTCGTCGACCAGGATGACGGTGCGTCCCTCGATGTCGAAGGGTATGTCGGTGGTGCGGACGACGGGGTAGTCCGCGCGGACCTGGAGGTCGTCGCGGTACAGGTTGATGTCCAGCACGCCCACGGGAACCGCCGTGTCCTCCGCCTCCCGCAAGGCATCGGCCAGCCGGCGCGCCAGCCAGTCCCCCCGCCTCTGTATACCGACGATGACGATGCCGGACGCGCCCTTGTTGCGCTCCAGGATCTGGCGGGCGATACGGGATACCGCCCTGGCGATGCCTTCCCTGTCGAGGACCTGCTGCTTCACCCGGTCACCCTCTCATGCTCCGCGGCTTGTACCGCCCGTTCCCGGGCTCCGGGTTCCGGCTCGTGCCCTCCCGGCCGCCCAGGCCGTCCGGAGCGTCTCCAGGCTCTTTCTGGCGATGTTCTCTGCGCCGTAAGAATAGTCGAAGACCTCCACCGAACCGTACCCCTCGTAATCCGTTTCCCGAAGCGCCTGCAGAATGGGCACGAAATCGGTGTCGCCGTAACCCGGACCGTCACCATTGGCGTTATTGAAATGGATGTAGGCCATGTCGTCCCTGTGTTCGCGAACGGCCGCCGCGGCGTCCAGGCCCTGGCAAAGGGTCGCCCGCACGTCGATGATCATGCGGAGGTTCGGATGACCGATCTCCCGGACCATCCGCGCCGCCTCGGCGGGGGTATTGATGAAATTGGTCTGGGCGCTGTCCAGGGGTTCGAGGCAGATCGTTACGCCGTGTTCCTCCGCCGCGGACAGACATTCCTCGAGGGCCGTCCGGGTCCGGTCCCAGGTGGCCTCGAAGGTCTGGTCCGGCAACACGTTGCGCTGTTTCGGCGATCCCAGGACGATGACACGCCCGCCGATGTCTCCGCAGAATTGCACCAGGTCGCAGAGATACAGCCTGGTGCAGTAGCGGATGCCGTCGTCGGGGTGGTTGAGGTACAGGCCTTCCGGGCTGAGCAGGACCCAGTGCAGTCCCGTGATCTCCAGTCCGAATTCGGCGGCCTCGTCGCGAATCGCCTTCCTGGCGTCCGGTCCGACCTCGTTCACCGATCGCGCCACTGTGAATGGGGCGAGCTCCACGCCGTCGTAACCGATTTCCGCGGCGGTGCGAAAGACCTGCCGGAGGGGCACGTCCCGGAACATTTCGTTGCAGAAGGCGAACTTCATACGGGTTGGCCCGCCTCTTGCGCCACTTCGGTCGTTTCCCTGCCGGCGACGGCGTATTCGTTCTTCAGGTCCTGCGGCAGGGTGCGCCAGACCAGGAAGCGCTTGCGCAGCACGCTCAGGAATCGCCGGTTGATGCGCTGCCAGGACGCGACGTCGCCGCTCTCGCGGTGGATGTCCACCCAGACGGCGTAGAGGTCTCTTTCATTTTCGGCCGGCGCGGCGCTGAGGGATACCCGCTGGCTGATGCCCAGGTCGTAAGGTGCGAGCCAGGTCATCATCGAGATGTGGTACATTGGATGGCCCGATGGCGTCTCCTGGGCGTTCAGCTGGACATTTTCCGTGACGAAGGCTCCGAGGGAACCCTCCTCGTAGGATTCGAAGACCCGCGTGAGATAGGCGTACATGCCCAGCACCTCGACGCTGCCGATGGTGAAGGGGAAGTCGAAGCTCCAGTCGTCCCCGTCGGGCTCGGGGAATTTCCACTCCCGCCCCACGTCCGGCACGGCCATGTCCGCCGCCTTCTTCGCCGGATAGGCCGTAGAAAGGAAGACCGTGGCCATGACCACGACGACCGACCAGACGGCCGAGAGGGAGGAATAGTTAAGCGACAGGCCCGCCAGGATGTCATAATTCGACAACACGAGGGTGATGGTCTGTCCCCCCAGGTAGCCCAGCACGGCGCCGACCGTCGCGAAGACGGAAGACTCGGCGAGGAACAGGGCCGCGATGTGACTCGGCGCGAGTCCGACCGAGCTGTAGACGCCGATCTCCCGAAAGCGCTCGTGCACCGCGCCCATCATGGTGTTCAGGACGATCATGGCGGCGACGAGGATGGGAATGAGGAAGTTGCCGATGCCCCCGATGGAGGTGGAGCCGATGGAACTGTAGACGTTGACGGTGCCTTCCTTCCCCACGAACATGGTCATGGCGACCCGCGACAGGAAGTCCTCGATATCCCGGTCGAAATCGGGATTCGGCTGCCCGCTTTCGTCCCTGAAGTCCGTAATCGCGACCGAATACATCTTGCCGTCGAGGTCCATGACCGTCTCGTACGGCAGGATCATGACGTTGTTGGATTCGAGGTGAATGAAGGCCTCAGGCGGCGATTCGGCCTGCAGCCGCGGGTCCTCGCCGATCCGCTGCGCGATCTTGCCCTTTTCCTGGACCAGGTCGACGGGGGTCAGCTTCTCGTCGTCCAGATCCTTGAGCTGGTTGAACCTGCGGGAATCGATCACGCCGACGACCTGCAGATTCATACCGAACATGTCGATGTAGGCCGAACCGGCGTCCTCCGGTTTAATGCCCACCACCGCGGCCACGTCGTCGGGCAGTATGGCGGCGTTCCGTTCGCCGGGCTCGAACCATCGCCCGCCCAGGAGGTATTCATCGAGGCGGGTCGCCTTAGGCTCGTCCGGTGTCAGGCCCAGGATACTGTTCACGTAGCTTTCGTGGGACGACCTGGGCGACGAGAAGGAGAAGAACCCCTTTTCGCCCTTGACCTGGGACATGTACCAGGCCCGGGGGATCAGCGTGGCCTTGTCCTGGAAGGTACTCTTGAGATAGTCGTAGACGGAGGGCTGCAGTCCTTTCCAGTTCCGGTCCCGGACCAGCGTCCCCTCGTAGGTGGGTTCGTTGTACCGCTCCAGCTTGTAGTACCTGAGGGAAGTGGTGATGGACGTGAAGGACAGCACGGTAAAGGTCAGCAGCGTGATGGTGGCCGCCGTGAGGGCCGTGCGGATCTTACGCTTGCGCAGGTTGGAAACCCCCAGCGACAGGGCGACGGCTGTGGCGCTCAGCCGGCCGATGTCGGCCTCGTGCATGCCCGTCTGCGCGCGCTTGATCTTCTGCACTTCCTGGTTGAACTTGGACAGGACGATGATCAGCACGGTCGTCCCCAGCGCGAAGATGACGAAGGCCAGGAAGATGACGTAAGGCGACGTGCTGAGCTTGAAGGCGGGATGCACCTGCTGCAGCACGAGGAAGACCGCGACGAAGAAGACGGCGAATCCGAAGATCCGCTTGTTGATGGTCGGGAATCCGAAGACCAGGCGCTCCATGAAGAAGGAGAAGGGCAGGAGCAGGATGAAATAGAAGATCACGCCCTTGACCGTGTCGTCCGCCGTGGACTTGACTTCGGGATAGCCCCGCGCTTCGAGTCCCCAGGCCTCCCGGGACTTGGAAATGAAGGCGTCGTATTCCCTGTTCGCGAGATGTTCCTCCGCTTCGAGGAGCGTGACGCGCGCCTCTTCGTGCAGTTGCTCGATGCGCTGGTTCTCCACGCCGAAGCGGGCAAGCTGCTTGAGCCGCACGTCATCCACGACCCACATGTCCCGGGTGCCCTGGTAGGACGGATTGACGATAAGTCCCTCGTCGACCAGGTAGCCCTGGCCCTGGGCTTCCTCCAGGAGCGCCAGAGTCACCTCGCCCGGTTCGACAGGATCCTTCAGAAAGTCAGCCGGCGCGTTGGTCAGCAGGTATTTGACGCCGAAGAGACTGGTGCTCATGAGCAGCTTGAGGCGCTGCCCCGGCTTGGCGAAGACTACGGCCGCGGGCACGGTACGGCCTTCCGCCCCGCTCTGCTTCTCGATGTAGCTGTGGCCGTACCACTGGGGCTCGGCGTCGTTCTGCCCCAGGACGGTCAACTGGTCCAGCGCGGTCAGGTACCGGGAGTCGATGATCTCGTACACGTCGAGGGCCCGGGCCCGGAACACGATCTGCAGGGTGGTGTTTTCGTTCGCGCCGCTGGCCGCGTCCAGGGGGAAGGTCTTGTCGCCTTCCTGTCCCAGGTCAGGCGCGTAGACGATTTCACCGTCCTCGTCCAGGGCGTAGGACCGGAGCTTTATCGGCCCCTTCTGCTGTTTCAGCGGGCGGAAGGCGAAGCGTCCCAGGGAATCGGCCTTGTTGATCAGGATGCCCCGCACGCCCGTATTGGTCAGGCTCTTGTAGTAGGTGACCAGGGCGCCCGGGATGGGCTTCTTGGGCACGAAGAAGTTGACGTCCCGGTCGAATTCGTAGACCGTTCCCGCCATGTCGTGGGCCGTATCCTGGATCTTGAGCTTGGTCTCTTCGAAGAGCTCACCGTCCGTGGTGGCCCGGGCGAGCATGACCGCGAGCGACCTCGCCTGCTCGGTCACATTGGCGATGTCGACCGATTCGAAGCGGTCATGGGGCGTGTCCACCAGTCCCCGGGTCCCGTTCGGCGTGACGAAGGACATGCCCTTCTTGCCGAAGTAGGTGACGGCTTCGCTGTCCAGACCCAGCTTGACCGGCATGAAGTCCTTCCAGGTCCGCTGGGGCGGCACGATGGCGTTGACGTACCGGGCCGAGTCGGCGCCGGCCCCGAAGGCTTCCTGGATGTAGCCCGCGAATTTCCTCGAATAGGGCGCGAAGATGTTCTTGATGTAGTGGTTGGTCGCCCAGCCGGCGTTGTCGAAGGTGCCGAAGGCGAAAGCGCCGACGCGGGAATCGTGGCTGGAAAGGTCGATGCCGAAGAACATGTCGAAATCGATCTTGTCTTCCTCGGGGATCTTCGACATGAAGTGACTGCTCGCCCTGCCGTGCCGGTACAGCCAGTTGTGCGCGCCTTCCAGTCCCATGAAGTGGGCGGAAGTGGCCAGGATGACCACGGAGTACTTCGGGCTGTAGCGCTTGACGGCCTTGGCCACTTCAAGCAGCGCGGCGACGCCCGTGGCGCTTTCCGCGCCCGGCGCAACGCCGGGGACCACCGACATGGCGTCATAGAAGGACTCGACGACGATCGTGTAGTCCTTCCATTTCGTACGGGTCTCGTCCCGGGCGTTCGGCATTTCCTCGTCGAGGCCGGGTATCCACCCGAAGATGTTCTTCCCTTCCACGACCTCCCATTCCATCCGGGCCTGTACGTTCACCTGGTTCGTCCCCGGTTCGGCCAGGGCCAGCAGACCGGGCACGTGGTCCTTTTCGACCCAGTAACGGGGCACGTTCAGCGGGAGCCCCATGAATTTGAGCTCCGCCTCGCTCCGGGTCACCCGGCCGTTGTCGAAGAAGATGATGGCGCTGGCCCCGAGCATCCGGGCGTTGATGAACCGGTCCTGCGAATCGAAGTCCATCAGTACGATGCTGCCCTGCATGTCGTACCCGTTGAAGTCGCCGAATTCTCCCTTGCCCCCGTAGACGATCGGACCGGAAAGCCCTTCGCGGGGCGTGGTGGACGTGCGCACGAGATTGGGCCAGAGTGCGTGGAGCGGGATCTCCTCGCCCGTTTCCTGCACGGTGAGTTTCGAGCCCTTGTCGATGGGCACCGTGACCGGAAACGTCTCGGTCCGGACGTCCTGCAGGCCGAGCTCTTCGAATTGATCTCTAATGTATTCGTAGGCCGAATCGGCGCCGGCGTAGCCCACTACCCGGGAAGGATAGGAGGAGAGGGTCCGCACCGTGTTTTCGATCGACTCCGCGCTGATCGACTCCAGCGCCTCCTCCAGCGAGCGGTCATGGCCC
>JAJECR010000175.1 GCA_022821935.1 Candidatus Latescibacterota bacterium | reverse complement strand
GCAAGAAGGTCCACGGCCTCGTCGACTTCCCGGCTGAAGGACGCATAATCGACCGCGCGGCTGTGCTGGACCCCGACGACGACCCCGAATGCCGCGGCGACGCCGATGGCCGGTGCGCCGCGGACTTTCAGCCGCCGGATGGCTTCCGCCACGGACTGAAGGTCCCGGCAGCGCTCGTACACGATTTCGCCGGGCAGGCGCGTCTGGTCCAGCAGCACCAGGGCGCTTTCGTCGTGGTCCCACCGGATGGTCGTGAAATTCATAACAGTACCGTCTCCATGAACAAAGGCGCCGTTCAGGGCGTGATCATCTCCAGAAATCGATCGTGACGGTCCGAAATCTCGTCTGCGGTAAGCGATGCCAGACGCCGGACGCTGAAATCTTCCACGTTGAACGAAGCCATAACGCTGCCGTGCACCATGGCGCGTTTCAGGGCATCGACGCCCGTATCGCCCGACCGGGCAAGGTAACCCATGAAGCCACCCGCGAATGCGTCTCCCGCGCCCGTCGGATCGATTACGTTTGATACGGGGTACGCGGGGAGGGCGAACCACCTGCCTTCGGTACAGAGCGTCGCGCCGTGTTCTCCCCTTTTGACGACAACCGCGCGCGGGCCGAGATCCAGTATGCGTCCCGCCGCCCGCACGAGGTTGTGGTCATCTACGAGTTGACGGGCCTCCCCGTCGTTTATGATCAGCACGTCCACCCGATTCAGCATCGACTGCAGGGCCTCCCGTTTCCCGTCGATCCAGAAGTCCATGGTGTCGCAGGCGACGATACCGGGACGGCCCGACTGGCTCAGCACCTCATGCTGCACGTCCGGATCGAGATTCGCAAGGAACACGTGATCGTGCTCGCGATGCCGGTCCGCCAGAACGGGTCGAAAACCGGACAGCACGTTCAACTGCGTGTCGGTCGTGCGCCGGTCGTTCATGTTGGCGGCGTATTCGCCCGCCCAGCGAAAGGTCTTGCCTTCCCTTATCTCAAGGCCCGAGATGTCGACCTGTCTCTCCCGCAGGAAATCTAGGGCGTCCAGGGGAAAATCGTTCCCCACGACGGCGATGACGTCCACCGGAGCGTAGAAACTGGCGGCCGCGGAAAAATAAGTCGCCGAACCGCCGATCGCGTCGCTTGCTTCGCCTTCCGGCGTCTTCACCGAATCAAACGCCACCGTACCCACTACGAGTATGCCCAATTCCTAAGCCTCGTGTTCCAGCACGTCCACCCGCTCCGCGGCGATGCCCGCGTCGGGCGTGCGTATGATCTCACCCGTAGCGGGGTCCGTCGAAACGGCGACCCGGGGCGCGTCGCCCCAGAGTCGTTCGAGTCCGTAGAAAGCGCGGACCTCGGCTCTGAACACGTGGACCACCACGTCCACGTAGTCGAGCAGGACCCATCGCCAGCTTTGCCTGCCCTCCGTGTGCCACGGGGCCGTGTCTCTCTCCTTGAGATCTCCCGTCACCTGCTCGACGACCGCCTTGATCTGCGGTTCGGAACCGGCTGTCCCGATGACGAAGTAGTCCGTTATGGAGGAGAGCCCCCTGAGATCGATGATCATCACGTCCGCCGCGTTCTTGGCCAGCATGGAAAGGGCCGCCTGCTCCGCGATTTCCTGCGATGCCAGTGCCACGGTCAGTCCTTCTCGTCGTGAAACAGCAGTTCGTCGTAGTCCTTGCCGATCACCACCGATACGTCCACCATGCGCTCATCGTTTCGCTGGAGCAGTACGTTGGGCGTGCCCAGCGCACCGCCGACCGCGCGGGCCGCACTGGACGGTCCGTTCTTTCCCCTGCGGTCCAGCACGATCGTTTCGCGGTACTCGAAGTGGTCCGCATTGTCGATATGGACCACGTCGAATCCCCGCTCTCTGAGGAAACGCATGACCAGTTGCCCTATTCCCCGTTCCCCGCATCCGTTCAGCACCTCCACCTGGATCTGAAAGACAGAGGGGTCGAGGACCGGCTCGGCGGATCGTCCCGCGGACGAAGAGAAAGCGGACGAGGTCGCCACGGAGTAAACCAGGTAGGCGTTCAGTCCGATCAGGAGAACGATCGCGCCTTCGAGCAAACGAACGCGCCATCGACTCCCGCGCCGGGGTCCGCCCGAATCGGCGTCCTGCCGGCTCGCGGTGGATTGGACGACTTGTCTCGCCATGGCAGAGCCCACACGGTTCACGTCCGAATTCCGGCCCGCACGGGGACCGTGTGACAAACGATCTTGGTTTTCCAAAGAATACCGGAGAGCGTACTAGGGGAACACACCAGGAAGGGAAACGTAGGTAGGGTAACAACAGTTCATCATCGACCGACTCCTTTCACCATGCGATCCCCCTTTTCTACCCCGGCCTTGATACAATTCTGCCTGTCAAATCGAACCCCGGTTCGACAGGCGGAACTCAACTCGCTTTCCAGACCCCTATATATACTGGCGGCAGGGGATGGTGTCAACTGTTTTTTGCCTCGTGGGAGGCGCGCGCGAAGTGGTTTGCCAGCAGCCACGATTCGGCTGCCGACAGGTGTTCCGGCGTGTTGATCCCGATGGTTTCTTCCGGCGTCCCGGCCGGCGCGTCCGCAACGCGGTGGCCCTGCCGGCGGAGGATCTCGATGGTATCCGTCAGGTAGAACTCGCCCTGCCTGTTCTCCGGCGTAAGCCGATCCAGGGCCTGTAACAGCCGGGATGGCTCGAAACAGTACGTACTGGTGTTGATCTCCTTTAGCGCCCGCTGTTCCGTGATGGCGTCCTTCTCCTCGACGATCCGGTCGATACGTCCCGTCGCGTCGCGGAGGATGCGCCCAAGGCCCGTGGGATCGTCTACGCGGGCGGTAAGCACGGAGGCAGCGGCGCCTTCCCGGCGGTGTGCGTGCATCAACGAGGCCAGGGTGGAGGGTCGGATCAGGGGCGTGTCGCCGGCGAGGACGAGGACGACGCCCTTTTCACCGGCCAGCAGGGGACCCGCCTGGCGGACCGCGTGTCCGGTGCCCCGCTGTTCTTCCTGCACGGCGAATTCCACGTTCATACCGGCCAGTTCGCGCCGGACCGCTTCCGCCTGGTGTCCGACGATGACAATGATCCGCCGTGACCCAAGCGCCCGCGCGGTGTCGAGCACATAGTGAATCATGGGTCTGCCGTTCAGCCTGTGCAGCACCTTCGCCAGGCCGGAGTGCATCCGG
The DNA here is from genome assembly GCA_022821935.1 of Candidatus Latescibacterota bacterium. Lineage (GTDB taxonomy): Bacteria > JAAXHH01 > JAAXHH01 > JAAXHH01 > JAAXHH01 > JAAXHH01. The sequence goes on along the minus strand of JAJECR010000175.1, from coordinate 3,457 downwards.
GTGCCTTTGCCGGCGGCCAGGATCACCGTGATCAGATCGCTGTTTGCTTCTTCCATCGGGTCTCCCGTAAGGTCCGCTGATCCGGCTTACGGATCCGCGAGGCGGCGGACGAGATGGTCCACGGGTTTCAGGTCTTCAAGCAGATCCGATACGGTCCGCCCGCGCACCGGGTGGATCAGGTCCGGATTGATCTCGGAAAGCGGAACGAGCACGAAAGCCCGCTCCGTCATGGCGGGATGGGGGACGTCGAGGCCGGGAAGACCGAGTACCAGGTCGTCGTACATTAGCAGGTCGAGATCGATTTCACGGGGGCCGTTTCTCCATGTGGCGGACCGTCCCAGGCGGCGTTCGACATCCTTGAACGTATCGAGCAGACGCACGGGCGCCATGGTGGTTTCCAGCAGGGCCGCGCCGTTGACGAAGTCGGATTGGCCGCCATAGCCTACCGGCCGCGTTTCGTACCATGACGAGCGCTGAACGACCCGGATCTCGGGATGAGCAGCCAGCTTGCGCACCGCCCGCCGGCACCATGCGATCCGATCCCCGATATTACTGCCCAGTCCCAGGGCGACAGACGCCATTTCGCACCTTACCGGCCGGTATTTTCCGCCTCTCTGCTTCGATTCAGCTCGACTTCGACGGCACCGGTACCCAGGGTCCTGGCCACGGCGGGTTTTCGCAGTCTGACCGCGACGCGGTTCACCTGGGGGTAGGCGGACAGCAGTTCATCCGCCATGCGGCCGGCGACCGCCTCGAGCAATCGGCATGGCCTGCCGCCGAGGATCCGTTCCACGCGCAGGCAGACGTCCGCGTAGTCCACGGTGTCGGCCAGGCGGTCCGTGAGGGAAGCCCCCGCAAGTTCCAGGCACAGTCCGACATCGGCTTCGAAGACCTGCCCCTGTGTCCGTTCCCGGACCGTCGCGCCGTGATAGCCAAAAGCGCGGATACCCCGCACGCTGATCCAGTCTTCGGGCATGGGTCGATTCGTTCAGGCCAGGCTGGCCGCGGGGAACGCCCGCTTGCGCAGCCGGAAACGGGACATCAGCCGGTCCATGCGTTCCAGCACGGTCTGAATCTGCGATTCGTTGACGTTGAAGGTCATTCGGACGTATCCTTCGCCGTATTCGCCCAGGTACACGCCGGGTACGACGAACACGCCCGCCTTGCGCAGCAGGATGCTGAACCGAACGGAAGAATAGCGGGGCGGCACGGGAAGCCACACGTAAGGACCGCCTCTGGGAGCGCGCAGGTTCCAGCCGATATCCCGCAATCCCGATACCATCAGGTCCCGCCGCAACTGGTGTTTCGAAGCCGCCTCTTCGACGTGACGGTTCAAGTCGGGAAACTCCGCGGCTGCGGCGGCCTGGAGGCCGGGAAGCAGCGGGGCGTGCAGATGGGAGGTCAACTGGGACATGGCGGCCAGGGCGGAGGGATTTCCGACGGCGACGCTCAGGTCGCGGAATACGCCGCCGGGCAGCACGGAAAGGGAGAAAAGCTCGATTCCCACGTTCATCGCGCCGGGCGTCTGCAGCAGGCTGGACGCTTCGATCCCGTCGTAAGTCAGAAAATGCTGGGTGGCGTCGTGACAGACAATGATGTTGTGCCGGCGCGCGAAATCGATGAGTTCCCGGAAGAAGGAATGGTCCGCCACGGCCCCCGTGGGATCGTTCGGATAACCGGTATACATCAGTTTCGCCTGGCCGGCGACCCGGGGGTCGATCTGCTTCAGGTTGGGCAGGAAGTCGTTCCGTCCGTACAGGGGATAGGATTGGATCTGTCCGTTCGCCAGTACGGCACTGGTTCTGTAAGCCGGGTGGGAAGGATCGGGGACCAGCACGGTTTCACCGGGGTTGACCAGCGCCATGGCCACGCTGGCAGGGCCCGCGGAGGCGCCCACGAAGGGCAGGACGTGGAGGTCCGGGTCGATCTCAACGTCGAACCGGTACGCGAACCAGTTGCTGAACATTCTGCGGAACTCGGCGCCGGCGAGCCGGCCCGCCTCTGCCGGACCGCCTGGATCCGCTGGTCCGTCTTGACCACCTGGTCCGCCTGGTCCGCCAGCGGCCGTCATGGCGTTGAATGTCCGCTCAATGGCTTCACGCTGGATGGGGGTGTCGGCGGCGCCCGTGGTCAGGTCTATGGGCTCGATCCCCCTGGCGGCCAGTCGTTTAAGATACCGCGAATGTTCCAGGGGGCGGTTCAGCGGGACCTGGTGAAGTCGTTCCGCGCGCTCTATAACCACCGGGTTTCTCATGGTGTCTCCGTCGCCCTGGGCATGATACCGAAATAGCCGCCGGTCTTCGGGGAAATATAGAAACGGGGCGGGTCCGTAGCAAGAAAAAACCCCGGTGGCACCACCGGGGTTTTCCTGGAACCGGCCGTCGACCGGTTCTTTATCGTTTCATCCCGCTTAGTACATGCCGCCGCCGTGGGGCATGGCCGGAGGCGGGGTGTCTTCCGGCATCTCCGCCACCAACGCCTCGGTGGTGAGCAGCAGCCCGGCAATGCTGGCGGCGTGCTGCAGCGCGACGCGGGAAACCTTGGCCGGCTCGATCACACCCGTTTCGGACATGTCGCCGTAGGTATCGGATTCGAAGTTGTACCCGTATCCGCCTTCGCTTTCCCGGATCTTCTGCAGGATGATGGAACCTTCCAGGCCGGCGTTCTCCGCCAGCTGCCGTACGGGCGCCTCGAGCGCTTTGCGGACGATGCCGGCGCCTACCGCTTCGTCGCCTTCCGCGGCCAGCCCGTTATCCAGCGAGGACAGCGCACGGATAAAGGTTACGCCGCCACCCGGGACGACCCCTTCCTCGATGGCCGCCTTGGCGTTGTTCAGGGCGTCTTCGACGCGGGCCTTCTTTTCCTTCATCTCCGCTTCCGTCGCGGCGCCCACATTGATGACCGCCACGCCGCCCGCCAGTTTGGCCAGGCGTTCCTGCAGTTTCTCGCGGTCGTAATCGGAGGTGGTTTCCTCGATCTGGGCGCGGATCTGGTTGATGCGCCCCTGGATCGCGTCGGTGCTACCCGCGCCTTCGACGATCGTCGTGTTGTCCTTGTCGATGTTGACGCGCTTGGCCGTGCCGAGGTCGCCGACGGTCACGTTCTCCAGCTTGAAACCGGCGTCTTCGGAAATGACCGTGCCGCCCGTCAGAATGGAGATGTCTTCGAGCATGGCCTTGCGGCGGTCGCCGAATCCGGGCGCCTTGACCGCGGCGACTTTCAGGGTGCCGCGAAGCTTGTTCACCACGAGCAGGGCAAGAGCTTCACCTTCGATGTCCTCGGCGATGATCAGCAGCGGGGCCCCGCTCTGGGCGATCTTCTCGACGACGGGATAGATATCCTTGACGGCACTGATTTTCTTGTCGTGGATCAGGATCTTGGTGTCTTCGAGCACCGCTTCCATGGACTCGGAGTCGGTGACGAAGTAGGGGGAGAGATAGCCGCGGTCGAACTGCAT
>JAJECR010000020.1 GCA_022821935.1 Candidatus Latescibacterota bacterium | reverse complement strand
CGGCGTCAGCAGGATGGATACCGTCCTCGAGAATGGTCTGGCCGTTATGTTTTAATCGATCCCGACTCTTATCCTGTTCAGGCGGTTACTACACTGTGTCGGCAGCAGGTTTGATCACGATTCTTGTATTGTAATGCACGCCAGGTCCTCCTATATTTTTGCCATTTAAGGTGCGTAGAGAACCCGGTTTCGATTGGGGGGACGAAGAAAACGGCGCCAAATGCAAGAAGCTTGAGAGATACCATGTTTACCCGGCTCATTCATGTGACCATGGCCGTACCGGACCTGGAACCCTGCATCGAATTCTACGGTACGGCACTTGCACTGCCGGAGTCAGGTGGGGGTGTCGATGGGTTGGGACAGGCCTTTCGCAAGTATCGGATCGGTCCGACGGATCTCATTCTGCTGGAAGATGATACGGCCGTACCCTACGCGCAGTTGACTGGCAGCGCCCGCGCCGAGGTCGACCACTTTGCGCTATACGTGGATGACGTAGCCGCCGTCTTCGAAACCCTGAGGAGCAGGGGGGTTTCTTTTAGGGACAAGCCGCATGCCACCAAGTTGGGTCATCGCAACATGCAGCGGTCCCTGGTATCGTTCGAAGACCCCTTCGGCTTCACCCTGCAGCTGTCCCAGGCGATCGATCCCAGGACCCAGGTCGCGCCGAGGCTGGAGGCCAAGAAGGCCATGGCGGGTAACACAGCCGGGACCGGTGCATTCGGTGGTATCGACCACATTTCCACTTATTGCAACGATTTCACGGCCAATCGTACGTTGTACCGGGATATACTCGGTCTCGCTGAGTTCTTCTACAGCACGACCAGGGAAGAGGGCGTAGAGGTCGGGAAGGGATTCGAACAGGGAGCGTTCGCGGCTGGAGGTACGGACATCGAACTGGCATCGGACGGCGAGTGGCAGCACCTCGCGCGTGGGCCCGTGCTTGGACTGGGGTTTCAAGCCGAATGTATCGGACAGGTGCGCGCGGCCCTGCAAGTCCAGGGAGTCTCATTCGAAGAACAGGCTCGAAACGGAGCGCTAAACTATCCCGGGCGATCCGGTCTGGTGTTCAACAGTTCGGACGGCATGCAATTACAGATCGTGGCGTGATGCGGCGGCTTCATGTTGACGCGGTGGCTTCATCAATAACAGGCGCGCAGGTAAAGGAATGAGCCATGGCGCGCTGCTATAGAAGAGGAGAACAGGTACATGGAATTCAACGACCATCTGAAGGAAGACTTCGACCGTGACGGCTTCGTGCTGGTAGAGGGTTATCTATCCGCAGGAGAAGCGGCCGAAATCAACACGCACATACAGCGCTTCATCGACGAGGTACTGCCGTCCGCGCCGGATACGACAGCCTTTTACGAGGACAGGGACGATCCCGCTTCGATCAAGCGCCTGCAGAACATGGCCGACCTCGACCCTTACTTCGGCGAGCTGTTCCAGTCCAACCGGTTTACGAGTCTGGCGAGTTTCCTGCTGGCGGACGACGTGGTCCCGAAGAACCCCCAGTGGTTCAACAAGCCGGCGCGCGTAGGCGCGGTCACGCCGCCGCACCAGGACGGTTTCTACTTTATGCTCGAACCCAACGAGGCGATCACCCTCTGGATCGCCTTGGACGACATCGACGAGGAAAACGGCTGCATGCGGTACGTGCGGGGGTCGCACAGGCGAGGCATGCGGCCCCATCGATCGTCCAACGTTCTCGGCTTTTCGCAGGGCCTATCGGACTTCTCGGACGAGGACCTGGAACGGGAAGTGGCAATGCGCGCCAGACCGGGGGACCTTTTTGCCCATCACAGCATGATCATACACCGCGCGGACGCCAACCAGTCGGACCGACGCCGGGCGGCGCTGGGTCTGGTTTACTTCGCGGCCCGCGCCAGGAAGGACGAGGAAAAGGCGGAACGCTACAGACAGGAGCTCTTCTCAAGGTGGGAACGGGAAGGGAAGATCTAGATCTTATGTATTGATCTTGCAATAGAAAACCTTCTGGCAGCGGGCGTCGGATGGACCTCAGGCTATATCGGGCAGAATGGCATCTTCTTCTGAATAATCGAAATGTGCAGCATTAAGATTCCTGACCTGATAGACTTCCAGAAGCTTACCTCTGCGTTTCGTCCAGACCAACTGACCTAAACCTGCCCTGGCAGCCTTCGGTCCGGTTCATGAATGATCCTTCGGAAGAACCAGCACGCAGTCTAGGGTTTCCTCGCCAGAATCTCCACTCCATTGAGCCCATGCGGAACTACGCTATTCAGTTCGAGCCCCGAGCTTTCGATCATCCGCGTTAAGTCATCAAGGTAAGGTGTGTTTTCAAAGTCGTCACCCGCCAACTTCTCCTTCATGAACTTCCATCCCTCCGGTCCGAAATGACGCTCCCACTGGGACATGATTTCCGGGACACGCTCCTCGAACTCTTCCCGTGGAAAGTTGAATGAATCATCCTCCAACCGGAAGATACCGCCTGTACGCAACGTAGCATGAATCCGGCGAAACACTTCCTCCTTGTCGCCATCAGGCACGTGGTGTATGGCGTAATTGGACATCACCGCGTCCGCGACCTCGAAACCTACGTCAAACGTTCTGAAATCCGAATGGATCAACTCGACGTTTCCGGCTTCGAGATCCGTCAGTGACTTCCTGGCGGATTCGAGCATGTGGACGGAGGCGTCAACACCGATCCCCTTGCCAATACACGAAGAGATTGCTGCCAGGAACTTGGCCTCGCCGCACCCCAGGTCCACCACGATGCTGTTGCGATCGACCTCCAGCTGATCGATAAACTTTTCCGCATCGACTTGCTGTTCCCTGGTGAATAGGGAGTAGTTCCTGGTATAGGCAGGATCA
>JAJECR010000162.1 GCA_022821935.1 Candidatus Latescibacterota bacterium | reverse complement strand
TGAGGGCATCAACCTCACGGACGAGAGCGTCGACTACTACAACATCGTCGGCCAAACCTCGACGAAAAAGCACCTCTCCTTCATCAGCAACAGCGGACGACGCCTGCAGGCGGGCATTCGCGCTCGGTTTTAGCCAGCTTTTACTTCCGCCGTTTAGGCGGAACGAGCAATCTATCCGGGGCGGCCTGGGTCGCCCCGGATTTCGTTGTGATTCACCAAAAAAAGCGGAACGAAATCAACAGGTTAAACGGATCTGGTAGGCTGTTTTTCTGCCGGCCTTCTTGTTCGACCGGTGCTTGGGGCACGACGTGTTCGCAATGAACTTAATGGCGTAGGCCCACGGGTGGTCCGACCTTGACATCATCGAACCACCAGGTGTCGATGACGCGAGCGAGTCCGTCCGTCAGGTATTCGAAACTGGCCACAGCGTCCTTGGGGCGCCCGAACTTGTCCCAATACAGGAAACGTTCCTCATCCGGCATGTTGAGGGGAATGCGATAGAACCCCCATAAGAGGATACGGTCCAGGGCCCGGCAGGCAATCAATGCGGTTTCCATATCCGGTGTACGTCGGGCACGCTCAATCAGGAAATCGACCACCGGATCACGAATACCCGCAAAATTGGCGCCTGATCCCGGCTCGGCATGTTCAGAACTGAAATAGTAGTGCAATGACGCCATCGGTGGGTTCACAAAGGAAACATCATTCAGAAACATGTCGAATTGGCGGTGTTGCCTCACCCTGACCGCCTGGACGTTTTCCAGTAGCCGCAAACGCGCATCAATGCCCAGAACGCCAAGCGATTGTATATAGGGAAGCAGCAGCCGCCTCGCCCAGACATGCTGCGTTGCGATCTCCAGCGTAAAAGACTGACCCTGCTTGTTCTCCAGGCGACCATCGACGAGCATCCAGCCCGCGTCTGCCAACAGTTGACGTGCCTGGTCCAGCACAGCCCGGTTCAGACCGTGTCCGGTCGACACGGGCAATGCATAAGGTTCCGTGAAAACGCGTTCAGGGATCTTGTCACGAAACGGTGCCAGCAGCGTCTCCTCCTCCTCGCCGGGCAAGCCCGTAGCCGCAAGCGGCGAGCCCGCAAAGTAGCTCAGTGCCCTGCGCTGGGAATCATGCTGAAGCACACGATTCTGCCACTCGAAGTCGTAGGCCAGGGTCAACGCTTCCCTTACTCTGGGGTCACGCAACGTCTCGCGTGCGGTATTGAATACCAGCGACCACTGCTGCCCAATGATCCTGGCAACCTGACGCGTCTCCTTCAGGAGACGACCTGACTGCAGCGCGGGAATGTCATTTGCGGCATGCCAGTAGCGAATGTCTCTTTCCACGTAAAGGTCGAACAGGCCCTTGCGGAACGCTTCCCTTGCCACTGTGGCGTCCCGGTACACGTCGTAACGGATCCTGTCGAAGTTGTGGCGACCACGGTTTACCGGAAGATCACGAGCCCAGTAGTCCTTGACGCGCTCGTACTGGACATGGTCTCGACTGTAGTCCTTAACCCGATAAGGCCCGTTGCCAAGTGGTACGTCGAGCGTGATTTCATATGGGTCACCGCGGTCCGCATAGTAATGTGCCGGTTTGACCGGAAACGTGGTCATTGCCAGAAGATTCGAATGGGTGAAAACCTCACGATGGTGAATCACCAGTTCTCTGTCGTTTATGACCTCGAACGACTCGATCCAGGAATCCAGATAAGCCTTGCTGAAAATCGAGGATGTAGGGAACGACGCCAGAGCATCGTAGGAAAAATGCACGTCGCGGGTGGTAATCGGAACGCCGTCGTGCCAGCGCGCGGCCGGGTTCAATCTGATGAACAGCGACTTTCGATCCGACGAGAGCGCGACGCCGTCCGCAAGCAGACCATACACGGCTGACAATTCATCCGCCGACCTCACGAACAGCCTGTCGTTGGTTCTTTGCAGACCTGGGGCAGGTCCCGCGCCCATACCCCAGGCGCCAGAGAAGTTTCGGATAGGATGCGTCGTCGACAGCGTCAGTCTACCGCCCTTGGGTGCGGACGGATTCGAATACGCGAAATGCGTGAAATCAGCGCCATATTTCAGGTCGTGCAGGAGTGAAATCCCGTGCTGGTACTGCGGTTTCTCGGCAAGACAAACCGATGACAGCAACAACAGGATGGACGCTAGCTGCGCACTACAGTTTCCAGCGTACACCGGCCTGGAATCGACGACCGGCGTGAGCTGCCTGCACGATGTGCTCCATCGTGCTGGTCCCCAGCAGGTTGTAGTAGTACACGTTTTCGTCGGTCAGGTTGATCCCTTCCAGCATAATCGAGATGTTGTTGTTCACTGCATAACCGAAAGACACATCCCATTGATCGTACACGTCGACGAACTTGGGGTGTCCCTGGCCATCGGCAATGGAATCCAGGAAATCATCCCGGTAGTTGTAGGATACGCGACCACTCCACGGACCCTTCTCGTAGAAGAGGGTGAGGTTGATCGTGTTTTCGGACAATCCCGGAATACCGTAGGCCGCACCCGTTAGCTCGTTTGAGAAGTCCGACCCGGAATTGATGTGCGTATAGTTGGTGACTATGCCGAGACCATCCCACGGCGCCGGGAGCAGATCCGCAAACGTGCGCTGAAACGCCAGTTCAATACCGACCAGGTCCGACTTCCCGGTGTTAAGCGGTCTGAAGGCAATCAACACGAGGGGTTGGTTGGTCTCGGGATCGATGATACCGGGCCATGGGGTCGGGGTTTGTTCATTCTGAACGAACGCTTCGATCTCCTTGGCAAAAAGGCCAAAGGAGGCAATCGAGTAGTTGTCGAAATACCATTCCACCGCCAGGTCGAACTGCACCGCGGTGGTCGGGTCCAGCGTGCCGTTGCCGCCACGCGTGGTACGGTTCCTCGCCTGAACGGTTTGTCGCGGACTCAGGTCAAGAAACCTTGGGCGAGTCAGCACTTTTGCCGCCGCAACCCGCACGACGATCTCGTCTGTGGGATCGAATCGCAGATTCAGGGAGGGCAATGTCTCCGTGTACTCATGGGCGATTTCGGTAAACGTAGGCGGGCTGGTAATGATGTTGGGCGCCGTTGGATCGCTATAATCGATATCGATGGGTTCCGAGATCTCCCCCTTTGACCCGGTGTTGTTGTCCACATAGCGCACGCCGAAGTTGCCAGTATACGGCGTAGTGCCGAGTTCACCGGCAAACGTCACCATGGCATAAATCGCGTTGCCATCGTCGTCGTGATTGAGGTCTTCGTTGAAAGGCAGGCTAAAGTCCGGGAAATTGGCTATGGACTCCACCGTATGCCCCTGCCAGCCGAAAGTTTGCGCCGGTGTGATGGTTTCAAGCGCCCTTGTCAGAACCTCACGGTTTGGGGTAGGCGTGTTCGCCGGGACATTCAGCCCGAGTCCGGAGAGGAAGTCTCCCTCTGCCGGGTGCGCAACGCCACCGCCGTGTTGTGATATCGGGTCCCCCCGCTGGGAGGCGGTGCCCAGATATCGAGACCTGTCGCGGCGGTCCTGCCGGTACGTCCTGGCACCGATCTGGACCGTTTCCAGCCAGTCCCCGTCAAACTCGTAAGTGACATCCACTCGCCATTGAGAAAGCCGGTCATCGACCAAATGGCCTGCTTTCGACGACCAAACGACGTGATACCAATCGGGGTCAGTTATTGGGTCAGTCGAGGTTATCGACGGTAATCTGCCCGCACCAAACTTCTCCCAGGTCATCTGCGTGAGGGTGTTTCGCATCAGGGCACCCGAAAGTGCAATGGGCGCTTCCGTGTCAGAGACCGACGCATCGAAGTTGACGGAAAGGTTATCAGTAGCCTGGAACTTCAGATTGACACCGAGATTCACGTTTTCTGTATCGACCACCTCTTCCTGGTTCGAAAGGAACAAACCCGCCGTGGTAGAAATCTTGGTGAATATGATCTCACCGTTGTCTTCTATGTACTCCGCTTCGGTGATCCTTCCATTCCCCTGGCGGACGCGGTAGTCCCGCCAGTAATCAGACTCTTGCGTCTTGTTGTCGGTATACAGCACATCGAATGTGATATCGAGTTGGTCCGACGGTTGCCATTGCAGGGACGAAGAGACGTTCAGGCGATCACGGTCGGTAATGTGTAACTCCCCATTGATCTGCTGCGCGTAATAGCCGCTACCCACTTCCACGCCGTCGACGTTGACTGTTCTGAAAACATGCGACCATCCCTGCATGTTGTCTGTCCGAAAGACTCGATTGTCCCACTGTGCCGACATCATGAAACCGAGGTTGTCGGTTAGCACGTCGCTGTACATGGCGAATACGCCAGGAGCCGTGTCGTCCGCCAGCTCGTTTAGCGTGGCGTCGCCAGAGAAGGCGGCGTGCCGCCTGCCCAGTTCAAGGGGTCTGCGCGGCTGGACGTCGACGAACCCCCCGAGGCCGCCCTCGACGTGATCCGCCCGTGGCGACTTGTGAACCTCCACGGCCTGCACCAGCCCGGACTGGAACTGGTTAAAGCCGACTGCGCGTGACTTTGCGTTGTTTGCACCCATGCCGTTGAAGTCTCCCGGGGCGACGTTGGATGCCGAAACACGACCATGGACCGTTGTCTGCACGAATTGCGGACCGAGTCCGCGAACGCTGACAAAGGCGCCCTCGCCCGACTTGCGGTCGATGGCGACGCCACTGATTCGTTGCAGGGATTCAGCCAGATTCTGATCGGGAAACGCACCGATGTCCTCCGCGGTAATCGCGTCGACAAAGTGGTCCGCATCCCGCTTTCTTTCCAGCGACTGCTGGAGGCTGCCGCGGATGCCGGTCACGACGATCTCTTCGACGATGCCGGATTCGTCGTCTGCAGCCTCGGCGTCCGCCTCTTGAGCAGACGCTGTGCCGAATAGCAGCGCAACGGCAAACGCCGCGGCGACCAGCCCCGGCGTCTTCTGTAGTTTCGTACTCATGGAAGTTCTCTCCTCTCCGGTTACTTCTCTACGGTGAACGGACCCCTTATCCGTGGGGTCCGGATCCGGTTCACATCATTTTACTGAAACAACCTCAGGAATTCGGCTTGTTCGGCCAGCGCCTTGAGGGCGACATTGGCTGTCCCGGCGGGTTACTTGAAATCCTCGGGACCGTGACGTTCCGGCACCTGCGTTTCCTCGGGTCCCCAGGGCCTGTTGACCCGCCGGCCGCGCTGCACCGCGGGGCGCGCCTCGATCTCCTCGGCCCAGCGCACCACGTGCGTATATGAGGCGACATCGAGGAACTCCCCGGCGTCGTAGAGGTTGTGCAGCACGAGCGCGCCGTACCAGCCGTAGTTGGCCATGTCGGCGATGGTGTATTCGTCGCCGGTGAGAAACCTGTTCTCGGCCAAACGCCGGTTGAGCACGTCGAGCAGGCGTTTCGTCTCCATGGCGAAACGATTGATGCAGTACTCGATTTTCTCCTCTCTGAAAGCGTAGAAGTGGCCGAAGCCCCCGCCGATGTACGGTGCGCTACCCATCTGAAAGAACAGCCAGGACAGGCACTCGGTGCGTCCGCGAGGATCGGTCGGCAGGAAGGCGCCAAACTTCTCCGCGAGGTAAAGCAGGATCGAGCCCGATTCGAACACCCGCGTGGGCGGCGATGTGCTGTGATCGGCCAGTGCCGGAATCTTCGAGTTCGGGTTGAGGGCCACGAAGCCACTGCCGAACTGGTCGCCGTTGCCGATGTTGATCAGGTAGGCGTCGTACTCGGCTTCAGCGATACCGAGTTCGAGCAACTCTTCGAGCATGACGGTGACCTTGATCCCGTTGGGCGTTGCCATCGAATAGAGCTGCAGGGAGTGTTTGCCCACGGGAAGCGTCTCGTCGTGGGTGGGGCCGGCGATCGGGCGGTTGGTGCCGCCGCCTGACTTTTCCCACTGCCAGACCGGCGGGGGCGTATAAGGGGATGTGTCTGTCATGATTGTCTCTTGTCTGTTTGTGATTTGGGGCGCAAAGCGGGTTTTGGCCGGAAGGGCAATTTGCTGCTTCGATGACTCCACCGCGGCCGGTCGCTGAACCGAACGCAAAGGTCCCGGTGGATCGATGTTGCCGGACCAGGCAGAAAGCAAGTATCTGCGATTTTTTCCGGCAGCAACAACCCGGCGTGTTCCATGCCGCGGTTCTCCCCGGACACTGCGGGTGTTCTAAAGTGGGCATCCGAGACGCGACGGGCAATCGACCATCGAGTCGATCAGTTGATCGCCTTACACAGAGGAAATGCTAAAGTAAGGATTCCTTGTTTTCTTGCTATTGCCGAGACAGCATGCTTGCGAAGCTCACCGCCAAGAATCAGCTTACCCTCCCCAAGCGCATCACTAACGAGCTTGGTCCCGTGGAGTACTTCGAAGTCGAGGCCCGGAACGGCCAGGTCGTGCTGACACCAGTTCGCATCCAGCGGGCCGATGCGGTGCGTGCGAAGCTCGCAGAACTTGACCTCACCGAACAGACCATTCGGGACGCCGTAGCTTGAGCTTGCCATTGCGGGCGAAGCGGACTTTCTCGTTACAGGCGATCAGGACCTGATAAGCCTGTCTGCGGAATTCCTGCGTCCGATCATCAAGGTTGACGCGTTCCTGGCGGGAGTTGCGCGCGGGTGATCGTTGTAGAAATCGGCGCCAAGGGTGTCCGAGAACGCGCCCTTACTTGCCCATGATCCGCGCGTCCTTGTCGGCGAAGCCGATCTGCTTCCCGTCCTCGATCTCCCGGCCCGGCGAAAGCGCCTCCTCGCGCGCCTCCAGGGCCCGCTCCGACAGCGCCCCGATCTCCCCGCACAGCGCCCGCTCCCGCATCCGACCGTAGCCCATCGCCTTGTGCTTCGAACTGCTCGCCTTGAACTTCGAGCCGTCCAGGCTCACGTGGCCCAGCGACGCCATGCCCAGATCCAGCGCCATGCGGCCGTCTGCCGGAAGCACGACCGGAAGAAGTCCCCGCGGTCCTTGCGGAAATCGCTCAGCACCCGGAAGTTCGGGCACCGCTTGCCCGCGATGCACATGAAACCCGGCCGCACTGTGGCGCAGCCTGCGCGTGCGCGGGCAATTCGGCCTTTGTTCATCGGACCCGCCAGACCGTCACACCGCCTTGGGCGTCGAGGGCGGCAAGTGCGCGCCCGTCTGGCCGCCAGTGAAGTTCAGCTACCACGTCCCGCACAACTGCGGCCCCTATCGGATCGCCTTCACCATCGCTCCGAAGCGACCACACAACCACGGCACCGTCACGGCCTCCCGATACCAGGCGCAACGTGCGGCGAGCGAAGGCAAGCGTCGTGACGGGTTCGACATGAAGGTCCAGAACGCCGGGCAGCGTGCCTTCGGGACCGCCTCCCTGGAAGCTCCAGACCGTCACCCTTTCGCCCCCGCCGGTGGCCAGGAGAGTGCCCGCGTCATCGAAGGCCAGGGCCGACGGTTTGCCGGAATATCCGGACATCATGGAATCCTGCTCCGTGGAGCGACGCCAGAAGTGCACCGAGTTGTCCTGGCTGCCGCACGCCACGATGTCCCCATCCGGGCTCAGTACCATCGACACCAGGGAACCCTGCCACTGCAGCTTCTGGCGAAGCTCCCCGGTGGACGCGTCGAAGAACGCCACTCGGCTGTAACAGGCCGTCGCCAGTTCCCCTGCGCGGGACCAGGCAATCGCGCTGACGGTGCTGGGATGGTCGTCAGAGCGCCAGGCTTCTCCACCGTCCGCGCGGTACGCGCAAACCTGCCGAGAGCAAGAGGCCGCCAACCATTGGCCGTCTGGCGACCACGCCACGTTCTCCACCCAACCGCTGTCGACGTCGATAGCCTGTTTTACCTGACCTTCGACGATACTCCAGATAAGGA
>JAJECR010000394.1 GCA_022821935.1 Candidatus Latescibacterota bacterium | reverse complement strand
TAGACACGCTGTCTTGAGGGGGCAGTGGGAGAAATCCCGTCGCGGTTCGAATCCGCGCTTCGGCACTTCCGACCTACACCTACGCCTTTCATACCCGTCACGTAGATCCGGAGGCGTCCCATGCGTCCGGTGCGTCTGCTTGTCCCCATAATCGCCGCCCTGGCGATCTTAGCGATCGTCTCCATGTCTTCCGGCCAGAGCCCGCAGACGAACTCGGTGGGCAAGGTCATGCCTTTGGATGCCGCTCCCCTGTCCCGGCAGGTCATTCGCGTGATGAACATGGAGCCGCGAAGCCTCGATTCCGGTATCCATCCCTATGATGACGAAGGACTGGTCCTGCGGCCCTTCGAAATGCTGATGTGGCGCGATGAGTTCATGCGGCCCATCCCGGGCGCGGCAGAGCGCTACGAACGGTCAGAGGATGGCCTGTCCTGGACCTTTCACCTGCGGCCCGGCGCCCGGTGGAGCGACGGACGTCCGGTTACCGCCCACGATTTCGTGTACACGTTCCGGCGGAACATCGATCCCGCGTCGGCCAACATCTACGCGAATTTCTACTACGATTTCAAAAACGCCCGGGCGATCAACCAGGGGCAGATCGAGGATGTCGGACAACTGGGGGTGCGTGCGCCGGACGACCTGACGCTGGTCATCGAGACCGAACAGCCGACACCCTACCTGTTGCATATCATATCCTTCCCGGATACGTTCCCCGCGCCTCGATGGGCAATTGAAAAGCACGGCCGAAAATGGACCGAGCAGGGCAACATCGTTACAAACAGCGGCTTCAAGATGGCCGAATGGGTCCCGGGCAGCCACATAAAATACGTACCGGATCCGATGTACAACGGCCCGCACAAGCCCTTTCTGGAACAGGTCGTCCAGCTGTTCCGGGAGCCTGCGGCAGCCAATATACTGCCCTACGAAAACGACGAAGTGGACATGGAGAGTGTCGATCTCGCGGAACTCCACCGCATCGAGAACGACCCCCGTCTGGGTAAGGAAATCGTCCGCTCTCCGAGTTACCAGACCTGGTACTTCATTTTCAGGACCCGGGAACCGCCCTTCGACGACGTTCGGGTCAGGGAAGCCTTTACCCGGATCATCGATCGGGAGTCGATTTGCCGCGTGATTCTCGGAGGAGCGGGCATCCCGGCCTATTCCATGATCCCGCCCGGATTCGACGCCTACGCGGGGCCGGAATACGAGGCGATACAGGGTTACGATCCGGACCGGGCCAGGCAGCTCATGGCCGAGGCCGGCTACCCGCGGGGACGTGGATTTCCCACGGTCGAAACGTGGCTGAGGGCGCCGAATCCCATCACCCGCAGAATTGCCGAGGCGATCCAGGGCATGTTGCGGAATCAGATCGGCGTGAACATCTCCTTTCGCGGCGCGGATATGGGTTCCTATATGAGCGCCCTGTTCGACTGGCAGATTCCCCTCGGCTTCATCGCCTGGGGAGCGGATTACCTGGACCCGAGGAACATGCTGGACATGACCTGGCATTCGCGGCCGCGGGGGGCGCAGCGACAGGACTGGACCCATCCCGGCTTCGACGACCTCGTGGACCGGGCCATCGGAGAAAGGGATCCTGACCGGAGAACGGAGATGTACAGGCAGGCCGAAACGATCCTGGTGTCCGATTACGGCGGGGCCTTCGTCTATCATCCGATCGGCTACGGCTTACGCAAGCCCTGGTTGAAGGGGTATTCCAGGCGGCCCGACGGCACGGTCGGCAGCCTGATGTGGACCGAGGTCTACATCGGCGCACACTGAGGACGGGCTGGGAGGTGCGACATGACTGGTGAACAAACTTCCGTTCCGGCGACGCAGCGAATCAACATGAGCTGCGGGCAGACGCCGCTTTCACCGTCCTGCCTGGCGGCGATCGGGCAGCAACTCGTGGAACCGGTCTATTATTCCCACTACCCCGAGGTGGAAAAAGAAACCATCTACATGCTTAAACGGTTGATGCATACCAAGAACGGTCCGATGCTGATCCCTGGTTCTGCCGTGTACGGCCTGGAAGCCGCCCTGCTCAGCACCGTCGAGGCCGGGGACCGCGTGCTGACGGTCCAGACCGGCGTATTCGGCCGACTACTGACCTCGCTGGCCAGGTTTGCGGGCGGCGATACGACCGAGATCGCCCTCGAGGAAGGGCAGTCGGTCACGCCGGAAACGATCCGCAGGCACCTGCTCGCCGACCCGGAAATCAAACTGATCGCGCTGGTGCACTGCGAGACCACGACCGGCACCCTGAATCCGGTCGAGGCAATCGGGCGGATGCTCAAGAACGAGTTTCCCCACGTGACCTACATGGTGGACTGCGTGTCGTCCTTCGGCGGTACGGAGATACGCGTCGACGACTGGGGTATCGACTTGATGGTCACCACGCCCCAGAAGTGCCTGAACGCCCCTCAGGGCCTGGCAATCGTAGTAGCCAGTGACAAGGCCTGGGACAAGATCGAAAACCTGCGCAGCGCCCCGCGCGCCATGTGCCTCGATCTCCATTCCTGGCGCCGCTACGGCATGGAGGGAGGCGCCGCGCTGGGGTACGACGTATCTGAAGAGGGAGATGTCCCGCGGGCGCTTAACCCCCATCCACGGGACTGGCCCGTCCACGGCCCCCACGCGTCATACACCCTGGTCGTGGGCCTGCACGCATCGCTGAAAGCCGTCATGGACGAGGGACCGGAACAGGTATACCGCCGCCAGTTCGTCGCATCCAGGGCGGTGCACGCCGCGCTCGGCGCCATGGGACTGGGTATCGTCGCCGAACATGTGGAGGCGGCCGCTCCCGTTGCGACTCGCATCGCATTACCCGATCACCTCGATATGGCCGAGTTGCATCAAATCCTTCTCGAGGACCACGGCATCGCGATCAGCAGCCTCGCCCGCATCGGGACCATGGGCTTCATGGCCGTTCCGGAACACGTGCTGCGGACGATCTCGGCACTGGAACAGACCCTGAACAAGATGGGCCTGGAAGTGGAAGAGGGGGCGGGCGTAGCGGCGGCCCGCGAGGTCTTTGAGCATTCGGAGGTCTTATACAGTCGTCCGGGCGGCACGCAGGACGCGGCCCTTTGACCGATGCGTGCCATAGCGATCCCGGACGGCCGGTCCTGACCCGGGCGGGCCAACCCGGCCGGTAGACTCCAATTTCCCGTGATTGTCCCGGACCTTATCGGCCGCTCCCCTGGCCGGACCCAAAGAGCCAGTCCCAGAATCCTCCGTTTCGATCCGCGCCGGCTCCGTCCCGCAGGACCTCCTCCGTGACGTACAGCGTCGTCGACAGGTTGAGATGCTTGTCGACGCGTATTGCGTAACCGCCCCGGTCGTTACGCTCGAGCGCCTCGGTGCGCAGATAGGGTTTCCACAGTTCGTTGTGCTGCCGGTGCCAAAGGAACACGCCGGCCACGTCCTCGACCAGTACGCGTTCAGCCTCCTGGTAAAGCGCGATTCGTCGCGCCGGATCGCCGATCAGGTGGTTGGCGACAGACATGATGGACTCGAAGCGTTCGTCGTACCAGGCATGCCGGCCCGTCGAAAGCCAGATGCCCAGCAGGTTGCTTGGATCCATGTAATCGTACCCGTAAGGGATCATGGCGAAGGCGATGCCGCCCTGGTACATGGTTTCCATGAACAGTTTGGCCTCGGTGTTCTGCACGCCGATCTCGATATTCAGGTTGTGTTTCAGCATGGCCTGTATGGCCTGGGGCGCCTGTCCCCCCTGCAGGTTGGCGCCTCTTATCCACATCACGGTCGGCGGAAATCCCCGGCCGTTCGGATAACCGGCTTCCGCGAGCCGCTTCCTCGCCAGGTCCGGGTCGTACCGCTGTATTGGCCCGAGTTCCCGGGTATTGGCCGCGGGAAAACCATCGGGCAGCATGGACACGGCGGGAACGGCGATCCCCTGGAGGGCGGAGTTGACCAGCGCTTCGGCGTCGATAGCGTGACTGAACGCCTGACGCACCCGCAGATCGTTGAAGGGCGGTTTGAACGTGTCCATCATCAGGTAGGTGGTCCCAAAGGCCATATAGGTGTCCAACTGGTCCCTGAGCCTGGAATCGGTCTTTATCCGGTTGATTTCCGCCTGGTTCGCCAGCGTGACGTGATCCGCCGCGCCTGCCTCGTACGACGAGAGCATAGGCGGGGGGACCGCGGCATTGTAGAGCTTCGAGACCACCTTTTCCAGGTAGGGTTTGTGGGGTCCCCGGTAGTGGGGATTCGGCGCCAGCACGATCCGGTCCAGCTTGGACCATTCCACCAGCCTGAAGGGGCCGCTGCCCAGCAGCGTTTCCGGCCGGGTCGACCAGCCTGGACCATGTTTCTCGAACAGGTGTGTGGGCGTTACCCAGCTGAAGGTCAGGATCAAAGGCAGATACGGTGTCGGATCGTCGGTAGCGAATGCGATGGTGTGATCGTCCAGCGCCGTTACGCCCAGGGAATCGAGGGGCATCCTGGCGGCAACGACCGCGCCCCAGTTCCTGATCGACCGGTAGAACCATTCGAGATCGAACCCCGTGGCAGGATCCGCCCACCGTTTGAAGGTGTCCTCGAAGTCGTGGGCCGTGAGGGGATGGCCGTCGGCGAAGATCAGGTCGGGCTGCAGGTGAAAAATCCAGGTGAGCCCGTCGCCGGAAACCTCCCACCGGGTCGCGGCGGCCGGCAGCAGGTTGTAGTTCTGGTCCATGCGCACCAACGGCTCGTTGACCAGGGCGTAATCGTGGCCGATCACCTGGTAGTGGGAGACGGCCATGTCCAGGTAGCGGTCCTCGGCCTTGAAGGTGGTGAAGACCTGGTACTCGGGCGGCGCTGCGTCGGGAGGAAGCGGTATGCCGATGGAGTTGACGTAAGAAGCGGGCGGCTCGGGCGACTTCTTGTCCGGCCACGCCAACGCGGCCGTGCAGGCCATGCATATCGCGGAAAGGACCGCAATAAAGAATCGGACCCTCACGTCAAGCTCCCTTCCTCCCAGTCAGGCGATACCGGTCACTCCAGGTACAGGACCACCTTGCCCGCCTCAATCTCCACCCGGTAGGTCTTGACCCGCATGGCGGGATCGTAGAGCGCCTTGCCCGTCGCGAGGTCGAATTCCCACTGGTGCCAGGCACACTTCAGGACCTGCCTTTCGTGATGGTCCACCGAGTATACTTCATCCGCCGTTACATGTGGTCTCAGGCGACCGTGGCAGAGCGGTCCGCCCTTGTGCGGACAGCGGTTTCGCAGGGCGTAGTACCGGCCGTCCACGTTGAATACGCCGATCCCCCCGCGTCCGCCCACGGGGACGATCCGCCTTTCGCCCGGGGGCAGTTCATCCACCGGGGCGACCTCGTATCGCTTGTTCATCCGGAGGGGTTTCCCTGTTCGTCCAGGCCGTAGAGTTCCCGCGCGGTATCCACGAACACCCTGCGCTTAAGCCGCGCATCCACCCCGGGGAGCACCGAGTCCGGTGATTCCCAGTCCCAGTGAGGATAGTCACTGGCGTACACGAGGATCTCATCCGCGTGAAGCCAGTCCAGAAAAGTCCTGAGATCCCGCCGGGTCGGCGGCTGTTCCATAGGCTGGCATCCGAACCGGATGTGGCCGCGTATGTATTCGCTGGGCTGGCGTTTGACCCAGGGTGTGTAGTCGCGTACCGCCTTCCAGTCGGCATCCATGTGCCACATCAGTCCCGGTACCCAGAAGGTATCGTGCTCGATGAAGAGGAATCTAAGTTCCGGGAATTTCTCGAAGGTGCCTTCGCAGATCAGGCTCGAGACGTGCGCCATGGCGATCTGGGGCCTGGCCATGCGCATTTCCAGGTAGTAGGAGGGATATCCGGCGGCCGTGGGGGCGTTGGCGAAACCGGCGCCTTCCACGCCGAAGTGCACGCACATCGGAAGCCCGCACGCCTGCGCCGCTTCGTATATCGGATCGTAGAACCGGTTCCCGAAAGGCATGCGCCCTCCGGCGGGCATGATGACCTGGAGCACCTCGGGCCGCTCACCGATCCGCCGGATCTCCGCGGCCGCCTGCTTCGGGTCGGACGGCGCGATCGCAATCGATGCGCGGAACCGGCTGTCCGCCTCGATCCATGTCGCCAGGGTCCAGTCGTTGAAAGCCCGGCACATGGCGGCGCCGAAGTCGGCGTCCGGATGCACCGCGGCGCCATACACCGTTACCCCGGTCAACAGGGCGACATCGATGCCGTATTCATCGAGATGGTGCTTGCGGGCCAGCTCGATGTTGCTGCTGGGATGGGTTTCGGTATGTTCCCAGAGTTCGGCCCGGCAGCCGCCCTTAGGGAGATTGGTATAGACAAGGCCCGGCATCATGGACCCGAAGTCCTTCACGTATTCCACGTAGTGAGCGGGCAGAAAGGGGAACAGGTCTTCGATTTCCACGACACCGTGATGCAGGTCGCAGTCGATTAGACGAATAGGCGATGCGGCTTTCGATCCGCCTTCTTTCATGGCCGGATGGTCCTTACGCACATGTCATGCTGGATGAAGGAATCAAACTACGTCATAAACGCCAGCGGTCCGAATTCTGTCAAGAAAATTGCAGGAGTGTATACGCGATCGAATCCCTGCTATCAAGCGTTGTACGGCAATCGTCAGATTGAGCGATCGGGCAGTTTTCTACCAGAATCCAATGTAATCGAAGCGCCGCGCAAGTCTGGCATTAATCGTACAAGTTTGTACTTTCAATTTACCTCCGTTCCGCTATATTAAGTAGCTTTTGTCCGAAATCCCCGTTACTCCCCGTTCCGTAACGTCAAGGCGGTCTGCCAAGCATGATGTCCTGGATATACGAGCCCGAAGCCTGGGCCCTCCTGGCGACCCTCGCTGCCGTCGAAATCGTACTCGGCATCGACAATATCGTCGTCATCACGATCCTGGTCGGCCGGCTGGAAGCCCACCGGAGGCAACGGGCCCGGATCTACGGCCTTGCGCTGGCCATGGTTACGCGGCTTTGCCTGCTGTTTACCCTGACCTGGATCGCCCGGCTTACCGACCCGCTATTCACGATGTTTGGTGAAGAGATTTCGGGCCGCGACATCATCATGCTGGTCGGTGGCCTGTTCCTGCTCGTCAAAGCCGTCCACGAAATCCGCCACATGTTCCACGTACACGCGGAGCCGGAGCAGACCTTCCGGGCAAGTTCCTATGCCGGCATCCTGATCCAGATTGCATTGATGGACATCATTTTCTCGCTGGATTCCGTCATCGTCGCCGTCGGCATGGCGGCGGACTACCTGCCCGTCATGGTACTGGCGATTGTCATCGCCATTCTGGTCATGATGATGGCGGCCCGGACGATAGGAGAATTCGTGGATGCCCATCCGAACGTCAAGCTGCTGGCCCTGAGTTTCCTGGTGCTGATCGGATTCGCGCTCATGCTGGAAGGCATCGACTTTCACGTCGAGAAGGCGTACCTGTATACTGCGATCGCCTTCACCGTGATCGTGGAGTTCCTGAACATGCGGTTGCATGGAAACCGGCTCAAGACGCTGGTAGTCGGTGTCCTCGCGCTGATCGGCCTGAAGTTCGTACTGAGTTTATTCGGGGTACAATTTGAAAGCGAGTACCTGTATGTCGCCGTTGCGTTTTCGGTGTTCGTGGAAATCCTGAATACGCGACTGCGCGGGCATGTGGCGCCCGCGAGTACGTAAAGGAAGAGACCTCTGGGGGCCCCAAATGGAATACCGGCAACTTGGACGTTACGGCGTGCGCGTATCTCCCATCTGTCTCGGCACGGCGTTCAGGGGCTTCTGGGCCGGTCAGACGGACGAGAAGACGTGCATCCGCACGATTGAGACGGCGGTGGATCTCGGGATCAATTTCATCGACTGCGCCAACTTCTATTTCGGCGGCAGGTGCGAGGAAGTGCTGGGAAAGGCCTTGGCCGCCATGCAGGACAAGCGGGACAACCTGGTGATCACCAGCAAGGTCTGGAGCGAGATCGGGCCGGGACCGAACGACAGGGGCACCTCGCGCTATCATATCATGCGGGAGATCGACCGCTCACTGAAACGACTGGGGCTGGATCATATCGACCTCTACCTGCTCCATAACTGGGATGCGGACACGCCACTGGACGAGACGCTGGACGCCATGAATGACGTGGTCAGGCAGGGCAAGGCCCGGTACGTCGGCATGTGCAATTACACGGCGGCGCAGGTCGTCGAGGCGTTATGGGTGGCCGATAAGCACGGCTTCGCGACACCGGTCTGCCTGCAGAACCAATACAATCTGATCCATCGTTTCGGTGTGGAGGACGAACTCCTCGACCGGTGCCGCCGGCACGGACTGGGGATGATGACGTACAGCCCCATCGCCGTCGGCCTGCTTTCGGGCCGGTGCCGGCGGGGCGAGGATCCTCCCGCGGATTCGATCTGGGCGAATGATATCGAGCGCTACAGGAAAATCATGACCCCGGCGATCGATCAGCTCATCGCCACGCTGATCGAAGCGGCCGCGGAACTTGACAAAACCCCCGCGCAGGTGGCTTTCGCATGGATCCTGGATCATCCCGAAGTGACGGCCGCCATGACCGGGCCTGACCAGCCGGAACACGTGGAGGAGGTCTGCGGAGGGACGGGCTGGACGCTGCCCGCCGAGATCCGTAGCAAACTGGACGAGGCTTCCACCCCGGATCGCCTCGGTCAGGTTGGGTAGCGCGACTGCCCACAGCGCGTGTCCGTTTCCCGGGGAAGCGATCTTGGCCCACTCCATGCGGATGGGTGACAACATTACCCCTTAACTATCTCTGGAATCCTCCTCATCCGTACCGGCCATCCGATCGATCCTGAGCCGCTGGACGCGGGTAGGCTCCACGCGCAGCGCCGTCATCAGGTGCGCGCCGGCACGGACCTGTTCCCCCTGTCTGGGAATGTGCCCCAGCAGTTCGATCATGACCCCGCCCGTGGTATCCGAGGTCAGTTCATCGGGAAGTTGCAGTCCGCAGGCTCGGATGACCTGGTCGACGGGGCAACTGGCTTCGACCTCGAAACGGTGGGGACCCGTCCGCACGATGAGCGGCGCCTCGGCGTCGAACTCGTCCTGTATGGGGCCTACCAGTTCCTCTAGGACGTTTTCCAGCGTAATCATCCCGGAAACCGTTCCAAACTCGTCTACCAGGACGGCCAGCATGGTATTCCGCCGCTGGAATTCCAGTAGCAGTGCGTCAAGCCGGATGGTCTCGGGCAGGAACAGCGGATCCCGTGCGATATCTTCCAGGCTGGAGGAGCCCTGCTCGTCGAACAGGTTCCGGAACAGGTCCTTGACGTGTATAATCCCGACGATCTGGTCCAGGTCCTCGTTGCACAGCGGGAAGCGCGTATGCCCCGACTCGGCGATCACGCGAAGTTTCGTTTCCTTTTCATCGTGCTGGTTCAGGTAGACGATCTGGTTGCGGGGCAGCATGTACCGCCGCGCGACTTTCTCTTCCAGGTCCAGCACGTTTTCCATGATCCGTCGTTCCCGCCGGGTGACCTGGCCGCCGGCCACCATTGTGACCAGGGTCATCCGCAACTCGGGTTCCGTGATGGACCCGCCCTGCTCGTTCGAGATCCGTATGCCGATACACCTCAGCATGAGGTTGGCGCTGACGTTCAGCAGCCAGATGAAGGGCCGGAACACCTTGTAGAAGACGACGAGCGGAATCCCGATGGCCTGGGCTACCTGCCGGTACTTCTGCAGCGCGACGAATTTGGGGACAAGCTCTCCCGCGGTGATCAGCAGGAAGGTCATGATCGCAAAGGCAACCGGGGTCGCAATGAGGTGGGATGTCTCCGCGGAGAAACCCAGGGAAAGTACAAGCGGTTCGAGCAGCGCGGCCATGGTCCGTTCGCTGAACCAGCCGAGTCCAAGACTTCCGAGTGTAACACCCAGTTGGCACGAAGAAAGGTACGTGTCGAGGCTGTGCAGGATGTTACGAACGACCTGCGCCGTTCTGCTGCCGTCCTTCGCCAGCACCTCGATTTCAGACAGACGTATTTTAACCAGGGCGAATTCCGCTGCCACGAAAAACCCGTTGAACGCGATCAGCAGCAGGACGATGATGAGGTCGGTCATGGTCTGGGGAAGACTGGGGCGTACCTTGGGTGGTTGAGGTCAGGACCAGGGGCATTCAGCGAACGGGACCACCGAACCTTTCGGACAGCGCTTGGCGACGGTAGTCGAAAATCGCGTTCAGTTGGTTTTTGACGATCGTTGCATGTACCATACGGCCCAGAAATCCAAATGGCAAGGCATAATGGATCAGGTCGGTCATTTCCACGCCGTGCTCCGTGGACCGCAACCGGTGTTCGTGGTGCCAGAACCGGTAAGGCCCTGCTCTCTGCTCGTCAATGAAATACCTAAGTGGCTCTGCCTGAGTGATTTCCGTGACCCAGTTAAAGTAGATCATCTTGTAAAGCCCGAGCCGGTACGTGATGATGAGACCCGGGTATACGCGGTCCGGAAGTTCGGAAGTAACGGTCAGTCCGACCCCTGGCGGGGTCAGGTCGCGCAGATGCTCGGGGCGGCACAGAAAATCCCAGGCGGTTTCCAGGGATACGGTTAGATTCTGCGTACGCTGCAACCGGTAGACATGCATGGAAGCTCGGATCTCCAGTTCGAGTTTCCCGTCACTTCGAGGCGTGGCCGGCCATGATGGAGACGGGCGGGAAGATATTGAACGAAGCCGCTCTTTCTGGATACTACGGAAATCCACTGAGCGAGTCAAACCACATTCGCAGGGCGGGGCATTGCGCGGTCTTGCCGACCTTGACACCGCCCGGTCCCGGTTTTAACTTTCGCCACACTATGGTCATACTCGTCACCGGCGGATCGGGGTTGGTCGGCCGCCGGCTGATCCCATACCTCGAGAATCAGGGGCACCGGGTCGTTCGCCTGGTCAGATCCAGGGACGTGGCCGGCGAGAAAGCGGTCTTCTGGTCCACCTCGGAAGGCCGTGTCTACTGGGACGAACCCGGGGAGATAGACGCCTTCGTGCATCTGGCGGGCGAGTCGATCCTGGGCCGGTGGACCAGGGCCAAGAAGGCCCGGATACGCGAAAGCCGCGTCGGCCCCACCCACAACCTGTGCACCTTTCTCGCGGAGATGGAGGCACCGCCCAGGGTCCTGATAGCCGCATCGGCCACGGGTTACTACGGCAACCGGGGCGAAGAGGTGCTGGTGGAGAAGTCCCCGTCGGGAGACGGTTATCTGCCCGAGGTATGCAGGCAGTGGGAAGCGGCGACGGAACCGGCCCGCGCGGCCGGAATCCGGGTCGTGAACCTGCGCATCGGCATGGTGCTGACCCCGGAAGGGGGCGCGCTGGCCGCCATGCGCACGCCTTTCCGTCTGGCGTTGGGCGGAAAGGTCGGGGACGGACGACAGTACATGAGCTGGATTACCCGGGACGACTTGGTTGCCGTAATCCGCTTCATGCTGGAATCGGACGATCTGGACGGGCCCGTAAACGCCGTTGCCCCCCAACCCGTCACTAACGCGGAGTTTACCCGGACGCTGGGTCTGGCGCTGCATCGCCCGACCCCTTTTACGGTACCCGCCTTCATGGTCCGCCTGTTGTTCGGCCAAATGGGCAAAGACCTGCTCCTCGCGAGCGCGAAAGTCATGCCCGATCGTCTTAAGGAAGCGGGTTTCGCATTCCGTCATTCGGATCTGGCGGCCGCCCTGGACAACCTGTTGTCGGCAACACCTCGAGATTGACAGGCAGGCGAAGCGCAACGACTGCCACGCCGCGCGTATCCAGAAACTACAGAGAGACCCTGGAAGGGCGATGAATAACGACAACCAGCACCAGCAGTCCCATGCGCTCGCTGCGGGTTCCGGTGGATTCCTGGATGTCATCGAGCGGGTCGGGAACCGCCTGCCGGATCCCGCGACGCTCTTCCTGATCGGCGCGATGTTCATCGTAGTCCTCTCCGATATCGCGGCCCGCGGGGAGTGGACCGTAGTCCAGAGCCTGCCGGAACAGGTTACCCTGGAAGACGGTTCAACCGGCGTGGAGTGGCGCGAGACGGGGAAGACGTTCACGTCCACCAGCCTGCTCACCCGGGACGGTCTCTTCTGGGTTGTGGGAAACATGGTGGAGAACTTCATGCGATTCCCGCCGCTCGGCGTCGTGCTGGTCGGGATGCTGGGCATCGGCGTGGCGGAGCGGACCGGCATGATCGGCGCTCTGCTCAAGGCGTTCATGCTGGCGGTACCGGGCAGGTTGCTCACCCCGGCCATGGTCTTCATCGGCATCATGTCGTCCATGACGCTCGACGCGGGTTACGTGATTCTGCCGCCGCTGGCGGCCGCACTCTACAAGGCAGTCGGACGGTCGCCGCTGGCCGGGCTCGCCGCCGTTTTCGCGGGCGTATCGGCAGGATTCAACGCCAACCTGTTCGTGACCGGACTGGATCCCCTGCTGGCCGGCCTTTCCACGGCCGGGGCGCAGACGATCGACGCGGCCTACCAGGTCGCCGCCACGTGCAACTGGTACTTCATGATCGCATCGACGGTGGTCATGACCCTGGCGGGGTGGGTCGTTACGGCCTGGTTCGTCGAACGGCGCCTGGCGGGCAAGCCCCCCGAGGAAGGTGGACCGGCGCCTGCGTCGTCGCCGGATCCGGACGAACACGCGCTGACCGAAGTGGAGAAGCGCGGCATGGCCCGGGCGTCGCTGGCTTTCTGCGTGGTGTTCTTTGGCATCGTGTTCATGATTCTGTGGCCGGGTGCGCCATTGTACGGAGAAGGCGAGTTGTTTGACCGGTGGGTGGAAGCCATTGTCCCCCTCCTGCTCTTCTGCTTTATCTTGCCAGGTATAGTGTACGGGATCTCGGTGGGCGTCATCAAAAGCGACAAGGACGCGGCCCGGCTGCTTGTCGAAACGATCGCCACCATGGCCCCGATCATCGTCCTGGCCTTCTTCGCCGCCCAGTTCATCGCCTACTTCCAGTATTCGGGCCTCGGCCAGATGCTGGCGATGGCCGGGGGACAGGCGCTCGGCCAGGCGCAGATGCCGGCATGGATGCTGATGATCGCCTTCATCCTCGTCACCCTGGTCTTCAACCTGCTGATCGGCTCCATGTCGGCCAAGTACGCCCTGTTCGCGCCCATATTCATACCCATGTTCATGATGGTGGGCATCAGTCCCGAATTGACACAGGCGGCCTACCGGATCGGCGATTCCGTCAGCAACACGATCACGCCCCTGAATCCCTACCTGGTGATCATCCTGGTTTTCATGCGGCAGTTTGTGCCCAAAGGGGGCATGGGCACGCTGATTTCCACGATGCTTCCCTATACCGTGGTATTCGCCGTCATCTGGACGCTCGTCCTGGTGATCTGGATGGCGATGGGCATCCCTCTAGGCCCCGGGGGCGGACTGGTCTATATGCCCTGACCGGCCCGCGTGCGTCGGATCTGTCGTGTCGCAGGCGTCGTACCCGAAGAAACGCGTGGGGTCGAGTCTGGACCGACCGGCATGGTCGGACTATTCATTCCCCTTTATCGGCGAGATTGTCGTGCGTCTGCGCAGATACAGGTAGGCGGGGACGCCCAGGGCGGTCAGCGCGAGTCCCGCCATGGATTCAACGGGTGTTTCGAAAAGCATGTTGATGAGAATACCGGCGGAACCGGCGATGAACAGCAGGGGAACGATCGGGTAGCCCCAGGCTTTGTAGGGCCTGGGCAGATCGGGCCGTTTCCGTCGCAGCGTGATAACCGCGGCCGCGCCGGCGATCCACAGCATGAGATTGGCGAAGGTGACGAAGGTAATCAGGTCTTCGAAGGTGCCGCTGAGGGTGAGCAGGCATGCCCATGCGGCTTGAAAGATCACGGCCTGTCCCGGCGTGCGGTACCTGGGATGTACCAGGCCCGCCCGCCTGAAGAACAGC
>JAJECR010000095.1 GCA_022821935.1 Candidatus Latescibacterota bacterium | reverse complement strand
ATCCCTGCCCTTCACGGTCTTCGGCGCTTCCGCCCCCCAGTTCCGCACCCTGTGCCAGGCGGCTTTGAGGTCATCCACCAGAACGCCGAAATGGATATACTCCTCGCCTTCCTCAAGCGTTGGCCGCGACGAATCATCGTGGGGCAACAGGGTGATGTTGCAGGTTCCGTCGCTGAGGTCGACCGCTTCGCCGTTGCCCCGGCGGCCAATAAAGTCGAAGCCGATCACTTCCTCGTAGAAACGCCGCGAGATCGCCACGTCCCGGCAGCGCAACGCCAGGTGACGCAGAAACGCCATTTCGCATCCCTCCGTAGCTTGTCGCTGAACCCCGTACTACCTTAAGGGCCGCACCCGGGTTACAGTCTCTTTTCTTTGGCGATTTCCTCGATTGCCCCGATGAACTGGTCGGTCTGCGCATCGGTCACCATGATATGCATCGAAGTCCGGTTGGCGTCCCAGTTGATCTCGTCGTGCGTGACGTTCCGGATATAGATCCTGTGGCGGTCCCACAGCGTGTTGTTGAGATCGCGGGTCGCGACGCCGTTGACCTTGAACGAGACGAGCGCCGCGCTCATGCGGGGATCGGGTGAACTGTACACGTCCACGCCATCCATATTGCGCAGCGCGTTGGCCACGCGCACGGCCTGGTAGCGGTTCCGGCTCTCGACGGCGGCCGGGCCGATCATATTGTGAAAGTCCAGGGCCGCGTCGATGGCGACGCGGGCCGGGGCGTTCGAGGAACCCCTCAGTTCGAACTTGGAAGCCCCCGCCAGGAACTCTTCATAGTAAATTTTGGCAAAGCCCGTGGGTTCCTGCCCGTACATGGTCAGGCCGTTCACGGGACCGGCGTAGAGGGTCGGCCAGACGCGGTCCAAGATGTCCTCTTTCACGTAGAAGAAGCCCGTGTACATGGAGGCCATCATCCACTTGTGGCACGGCCCCGCGTACATGTCGCAACCGAGTTCATGCATGTCCAAATCGAGCATGCCCGGAGGCTGCGCCCCGTCGACCAGGGTAATGATGCCCTTCGACCGGGCCATCTCGCAGATTTCCTTCACGGGAAGGACGAGCCCGTCGCCGTAGTTGACGTGGCAGAAGCTCAGCATCTTCGTGCGCGGCGTGATGGCGGCCTCGAAGGCCTTGAGCAGCGCGTCGGGACTGTCGGGCGGATGGTACTCCGGAGACGAGAGGTCGATCATGACGGTCTTCGTCCCCTGGCGGACGGCCCGGAGGTTGATGGGCTGCACTCCGCTGGAGTGATCGTGATTGGTCGTCACGATCTCGTCGCCCGGTTCCATGTCAACGCCGAAAGTGCCAAAGACCATGCCTTCGGTCGTGTTGTTGGTGAAGGCCACCTCGTTCGACTTGCAACCGATGTACTTCGCCATCTTCTCCCGCATATTCGCCCGGAAATCGCTGTTGTAGACGTAGCTGGTGTAGCTCTTGTAATCCGAGTTCGCGCCTTTCAGCGCGTCGATCTGCGCCCGGTGCACCGGGGCCGGGGACGGACCGCGCGTCCCGGTGTTCATGTAGGAAACGCCGTCCCGGACGATGAACTGGTCGGCCACCCAGTTCCAGTACGCGACATCGTCTGGTTCCGGGAGATGGTCTTCGGGCATCGGCGGCTTCGCACCGGCCTTGCCGGTCATGGACAGCAGGGCCGTACCCGCGGCGAGACCGCCCGCGATCCGTCCGATAAATCCACGCCGAGACAATGCGTTCAGCTTTTTCGGGTCCTCGAATTTCGGATCGAAATTCAAACCGGTTTCTTCCGTAATCATGGGGAATCTCCTGGCTGATACCGCCGGCACAATCCGATGGATTAATTGGCGGAAACCACCCGTGCTGGACCGTACCAGGGGGCTGGAAAAACAGCGAAATGTGTTGCGAATCTGTAAACAGAGTATACATGGCAACCAGAGGCGTCTTCAAGTAAAAACTGCATTTGGCCGTATTTGCGGCCGAAGGTGCTGATTTCTGGTTGCGGGGTGGGTTAAACACCGCTTACTTGATAGTTGTCTATCCGACATCTCTAAGTGTGATCGTATTGGGATAGTTTTGGAATAACGGGCGTGTTCGTTTTACGCTTGATCCCCAGCGTCATGAAACTCGGAAGTATCATATTGTTCGTCCGGGATATGAAGAAGGTTTCCGCCTTCTACCAGGATATCCTGGGGCTCAATCCGGCACCGGACCAGGAGTTCCCGGAGAAACGCTTCCTGCGATTCGACACCGGTTCCTGCCAGTTGTGTCTGCACAGCGCCGCCAGTCCGAACGGGGGCCGGCAGAAGATCGGTTTTCACGTAGACAGCGTACGCGCCGTTCACGAAGCGTTGAAATCCCGGGGCCTGCGCCTGCGACGGCTGGAGAACGAAGATGGAAAAGCGTGCTTCGACATCTCCGACCCTGAAGGCAACCGCATTCAGTTCTGGGGCGACTATTAGGCGCAGGTGGCCCACATCCACCGTGGCGTAGAGAAAGGTATCCGACGTGAAAATCGAAGACATCGCCTCGTACTTCATCGGGGGCGGATACGTCATCCGCATCCGGACCGACATCGGGATCACCGGGGTGGGGCAGACGGCCTGCTGGGGCTATCCGGAAGCCGTGCACCAGATCGTGGAGCGGTTCAAAGACTACCTGGTGGGCCAGGACCCGT
>JAJECR010000176.1 GCA_022821935.1 Candidatus Latescibacterota bacterium | reverse complement strand
CCGGTACGTGCCTTAGTATGCCAGTATACGCGCGGGGCTCAAGGGGCAAAGTTTGAATAATCCCGGCGCGTTTTTGAATACTCAATAGGTTCGAGCGGCTGATGGGTGAATCTGGTCGACAACCAATGACATTTTGATCGCGGCACGGTGAGATTTCAGGCGCCGTTTCGCTTTGGCGCGGGATTTCGAAGGAGATATTCGTGGGTAAGGTTCTGAGGTCATACGAGTTGCTGGAAGAACGCATGAAGGAGATCTACTTCGATTTCTACCGGGAAACGTACCGGGAGGGCACCGCGCTGGACAACAAGACCAAGGAGTTGATCGCGATAGCCGCCTCGCTGAGCGCGGGTTGCCAGAACTGCCTGGAAGGCCATCTGAAGAAAGCCATGAAGTACGGCGCCGACGGTGCGGAGATCCGGGAAGCCGTGGCCATCGCCGTGGGCGTGGCGGCCGCCACGATCGTGGACCGCAGCGACCTGGCCAATTTCGAGATGAATTTCAACGAATTGCTTAACAAGGCATCAAAGGCGGAGAAGGCGGGCGGCAAGTCGTGAAAAACTGAGGCGCTGGAGATTCAGAGGCATTGAAATGCCGAGGCTTTTAAGAAACTGGGGCCCGGATGGGTCGATATGGCCAATCCGGGAAGAGAATCAGCCACGATTCATCGAAGATCGGGATCTACTGCACTGGGGGAAAGCGTGAACAGGGTATCAACTACACTTCTATGCGCATTGTTTGCCACGGCCTCTGTCCTGTCCAGCGTTCAGGCACAGTCCGCTGCCCAGGGGGAACAGCTCCTGACCGACGACGAGCAGAAGATCGTCGCCTACATCATGAAGCAGGTCGAACAATCCAAGGCCGGCAAGCCGAACTTCGGTCCGGAAACGGCCATGGCCGTATACAATGAGCTGGGGATCCAGGTCACCCCGAACATGGTACCCCGCATCCGCGCAGCCGTCGTCGCCGAGTTGAAAGCCATCGAGGAACGGCTCATGCTGAAGGAAGGAAGCGCCGCGCCGGATTTCAAGCTGCCTGTCCTCGGTGGGGGCGAGGCCAGCCTGTCCGCCCTGAAGGGCAAGGTGGTCGTGGTCAATTTCTGGGCTACCTGGTGTCCGCCCTGCCTCGTGGAAATGCCGGTGTTGAATGAACTCTACGCGGCCTACCGGGACCAGGGTTTGGAGGTGCTCGGACTCTCCCTGGACGAGGAGGGCCTTCCCGTTACGAAGCCGTTCGTGGAGAAGCTCGGCGTCACCTACCCCATCGTTGAAGCGGACCGCAAGACCTACCAGGCGTACGGCAATGTCCTGACCATACCCCACACCTTCGTGATCGATCGCGCCGGGATGGTCGCGAAGCGGTTCGTAAACAACCAGTCGAAGGAAGCATTCGAGGCGGCAATAAAGGCGGCTGTCTCGGACGAGTAATCCTTAATTCTCACGGAGATTTACCCGCCCGCCCGATCTGCCCGGTCCGCCTGGTGCGTCTCAACAGCGTCCATGTTCAGCGAAACACCCAGGCCGGGTCGGTCTGAGACCCGGATTCTTCCTCCGACAATTTCTTCCGCCGGTTCGATCAGTTCATGCCTCCAGGGCACCTCTCCCCAGGCGTATTCCAGGATCTGGAATCCGGGGTGGGCGGCCATGGCCTGGACGCCCGCCGCGATGGTCAACGGTCCGAAGGGTCCGTGCGGCGCGGTGGGTATCCCCCGGCCCTGCGCCATGGCGGCGACCTTCTTCAGTTCCCACAATCCCCCTACGATCGTCACGTCCGGCATGATGACGTCCATCAGTCCCTGGTCCAGGACGGGCCAGAACCCTTCCCTGTACATCAGGCTTTCGCCCCCGGCCAGCGGTACGTCGATGTGATCCCGGATGATCCGGTATCCCTCGTGATCATCATCGGGCACGGGTTCCTCGTACCAGTACAGGTCCAGGTCCCGCAGGGCGTCGAAGACCTCGCACCCGCCCCGGGCGGTGAAATGGCTGTGGCAGTCGATCAACAGGGAGACGTCCGGACCGATCGCGGCGCGCACCGCTTCCATGCAGGCAATGCCCTCCCGCGCATCGGAAGCCCGGTCGATCCCGCCCGCCATCCCGTCGAAGGGGGCCAGTTTCACGGCGGCGAAACCGTCCGAAACCGCGGCCTCGGCATTCCGCGCGAATCCCGCCGGAGTCCGGTCCGTGGTGGCCCGGTTGATGTTGGCGTAGAGGGGTATCTCATCGCGGCAGCGGCCCCCGATGATGTCGGCCACGGGGACGCCCAGGGCCTTTCCCTTGATGTCCCACAGGGCCTGGTCGAGGGCGCTCAGGGCCATCACTTTCGGCCGGTCTGCCGGCGAAGGGAGGAGTTCGGCCAGGATGAGTTCGATGCATCCGGGATCACGCCCGGCCAGTGCGGGCTCCAC
Organism: Candidatus Latescibacterota bacterium; assembly: GCA_022821935.1. Taxonomy (GTDB): domain Bacteria; phylum JAAXHH01; class JAAXHH01; order JAAXHH01; family JAAXHH01; genus JAAXHH01. The sequence continues at coordinate 258 of JAJECR010000176.1, read as the reverse complement.
CGCCCGCAGGAAGTCCAGGCTGCCTGACTTCGCGCCGCCGGGATTCACTTCGCCGAATCCGGTTATCCCTTCGTCGGTATGCACCGCCAGGAAAGTCCAGTCGCCCCGGTGGTTCACGTGGACGGAGTTGGTCTTCATTTCGGTTATTTTCATGCGCTGCCCCCTGGTTTAACGCTATATTCTGTCATTGATCACCGCAACGCATTTGTTTATATAACGCCAGGCTCGCGACGGGTGTCCAGGCCAGCGAACCCCGCG
>JAJECR010000039.1 GCA_022821935.1 Candidatus Latescibacterota bacterium | reverse complement strand
AACCAGATCGACCATTTAGGCGCACCGCAAGGGTTTAGTACATTTATGGTATTCAGAGTTGCCTTGTCGCTGATTCTGTTGTTCGAAATCGTAAATTTCCGGATTTCGTCAGCCATTGCCCAGACCAGCACCCTTCCAGATTCACTGAGTGAAACGGAATTCGGCGCGTTGATTCAGGATCTGTCCGGAGTAGGTAGAGACTTCCACACGGACAACTTCATTTCCAACGAGTCTACGTATCTGAATCCTCTGCCGATCCTGCGCAGACTCGATCTTTCCCGCGGGGTTTATGTGGGTGTGGGACCTGAACAGAACTTTTCTTATATTGGCGCAATCCAACCTCCAATGGCTTTCATCGTGGATATCCGCCGCAATAACATGCTGCAGCATCTCATGTACAAAGCCCTGTTCGCTCTGTCTGACACGCGGGCGGTTTTCCTTTCGAAACTGTTAAGCAAGCCCCTCTATGAAGACCTGCCGCGTATCAACAAGCTGTTTCGACGGACACCGGCCTGGATTGCGGGCGGCCGAGAGGCCTCGATCGGAGAACTGGTCGAATACTTCGACAGCGTTGCCCCGGATCCGGCCCTGTACGACGAGAATATCAAACAGATCAAGGACTTGGTAAAGGTTCACGGGGTCGATAATGCCAACGACATGAGTGCATTAGAATACGTTTACCGTGCGTTCTACCAACGCCAGCTCGATATTCGCTACGATCTGCTCGGTAGCGACGGGAAACAACTTCGAGAGGCTGCGGATCTTCGCGATCTTCTGCAGGCAACAACCACGGATGGAGAACCGGCCAGCTTCTTGGCCAACGATCATATCTTTAGCTATCTGAGAGAGATGCAAAGCCGTAATCTCATCGTGCCCGTAGTAGGCGATTTCGGTGGAGACCATGCTCTTCGTGCTATCGCAGAATATGTCAAGGCGCACGAGGCGACCATTTCCGTATTCTACACGTCCAATGTGGAGAGCTATCTTCTTGCGGACGGTTATACCAAGTTTTTAAAGTACATCGCAAACATCGACCGTTTCCCGATTGACGAATCAAGTGTTTTCATCAGATCTTTCGCTAACGACAGCGATCCTTTGATGAAGTCCCATCCAGATCGCTCTGGTAATCATCCCTTCACCATTTTAGTGCAACCCATTTCGATCCTACTTGAAGACAAACCTTGGGATGAAATGAGGCGATTCGATCTTTACCGCTATATTGTAACCACCGGGAACCTGAAATGACAAATATGCACTTCGTAAATTCGAAGGAAAATCTGATCATGATCGCTATTCGCAAGGTTCCAATGTTATCATTGGTCCTTTCTGTAGCCGCCTGTGGCAATGATGGTCAACCACCCCAGGCAGTCCAACCACCTCCGGCAGTCCAGCCGGGTCAGCCAGGGCGACCGGACCAGGTCGCCGACCAGGAATCTGGTATTTACTGGCCCACTGCGGTGGACACGCAAGCAAGGATTGTTTATCTTCCTACTATGCCCGATGGCGATGATCTCGATTTCGATGGCGTCACAGTGATTCAAGTCGTGGTAGGTACTGATGGCATAGTGGAAACGGTTTTTGTCGAGGGAGCGTCGGGTCGCGTTGATGTGGATTCTCTGATGCTGGATGTTATTCGAAAAACGATCTGGACGCCGGCAATACATGACGGTGCCTTCGTAAAGATGCGCCTGTCGCTACCGATTATGCACAGGAAATCATTACAAACCCCTGGCGAGAAGACCGTCACCGAGGAATGAAGTGTAACGCGAGACACCCTGATCGACCAGTAAACGGACGTACCTTGCCGTAGAGTGCGCAGATCGTATGTTCTCCCACCACCTCACGATCGTCCTAAGGACCTTCCTCAAACAAAGATCGCATACCATCATCAACGTCATGGGGCTGGCCATCGCCATGTCCGCGTGCGTGCTGACGATGTTGTACATAAAGGACGAATGGACCTACGACACGCACCACAAATACGCCCCGCAGGTCTTCCGGCTGATCAACGGCAACAACGCGCGCACGCCGGGCGCCGCGGGCTCCACAATGACCACCAGCTTCCCGGAAGTCGCAAGCGCCGTGCGCATGCGGGCGACCCGGGCCATATGGCTCGTGCGGTTCGGCGACCGGGAGTTCTACGAGGACCGGATCTACTGGACCGAGCCTTCGCTGTTCGACGTATTTACCATCCCCCTGCTCAAGGGAAATCCGGAGTCCGCGCTGGAGGGACAGTTCAAGGCGGTCATCTCGCAGTCCATGGCGAGGAAATACTTCAGCGACGCGGACCCCATGGGCGAGGTCATGCGCCTGGACAACACGTACAGCTTTACCATCACGGGCATCATGGAGGATTTCCCGGGCCATACGCATTTCACCGCGGATATGTTCCTGTCGTTCGGGACCGAGTTGGACTTCATGGACAACTGGTGGAGTACGAACTACTATACGTACCTGCGTTTGAACGATCAGGGCCTCGCGCCGGAACTGGCATCCAAGTTCCAGTCTTTTTTCGACACCGAGATCAAGCCCGCGAACCCTCAGAGTATTCAGGATTACCGGTTTGCCCTGCAGCCGCTGACCTCGATCCACCTGCGTTCCAATCTCCTCAACGAACTCGAATCGAACAGCAGCGCCGCCTACCTCTACACTCTCGTGACGGGGGCCGTTTTCCTGCTGCTGATCGCCTGCATCAATTTCATCAATCTGTCCATGGTCCAATCGACCGCCCGCGCCAAGGAAGTGGGCCTCATGAAGGTGTTCGGCGCGGACCGTTCCCGTATCGTCATGCAGTATCTCAGCGGGTCTGTGATGATATCGGGCCTGGTGCTGGTCCTCGCCGTTCTGCTGGCCCGCCTTGCGCTGCCGGCCTTCAACGCCGTGACCGGGAAGACGCTGTCCATGGACCTGATGCAGCATCTCGACGTCTGGCTCGGCCTGATCGCCATCTCGGTACTGGTGGGCGCGTTGTCGGGAAGCTTCCCGGCCATGGTCCTGTCCGGATTCCGACCGATGGACGCCCTGAGCCGCCGGTTGAGCCAGGCGATAGACTATCCCCTCGTAAAGCGGGTGCTCATCACCGTACAGTTCACTCTCTCCGTGATTCTGATCACCAGCACGGGGGTAGTGTATAGTCAGTTGCGGTACATGATGAACGAACCTCCAGGTTTCAAAAAAACTGATTTGATCGTCGTCCCCCTCATATCGGGATTCTTCGTGGAGGCCGCTGAATCGAACTCTTCCGAAGGCCCTCAACAGGTTAGAATGAGGTCTTCCGAGGGGTTCCAGAACGAATTGCTGCAGTCGTCGCATATCGCAGGCGTATCCCTTTCGGATTATGTTCCGGGACTCGCGCCGGGGAGAGGCACAATCGGGGAAACCATGGTACGCAGGGGGGATGGCGGCAATGTCCCGGTATCCTCGTCCGTCCGCATAGTGAACGTCGAACACGATTTCTTCGAGACCCTGGACATGAATCTGGTGCTGGGGGCGAATCTGAAACCAAGAGATATGAGGATGTTCAATCCGTTCGCCGTTCTCGAGATCGTGCTGAATGAGACGGCGGTCCGGCATCTGGGATGGGCTTCCCCCGAAGAGGCCCTGGACAAGCCGGTGGAATTGGTCTACCCACAGTTCGTAAGCCGCGGCAGGATCGTCGGCGTAGTCCGGGACACCCACTTCCGTTCCCTCTACCAACCCGTTGAACCCATGGTGTTTTTAAGCAGTTCTTTCGGGGAACACATGAGCGTTCGACTGCAGCCGGGCAGCACGGCCTCCGCGCTCGAAGATCTCGGCAGAATCTGGCGATCCCATTATCCGGCGATCCCGCTTTTTTATTCCTTTCTCGAAGACGACATAGATCGGCTGTATCTGCCCGAGGAACTTCTTGGCACGCTCCTCGGAATATGTGCGTTGCTTGCCACCCTGCTGACCTTTATGGGGCTGTTCAATCTGGTCTCCCTTACTATACACCAGCGCACGAAGGAAATCGGCGTGCGCAAGATACTGGGCGCTACCCGGCCGCAGCTTGTTCAGATCCTGTCGAAAGAATTCGTGGCCATGTCCATCGCGGGGAGCTTCGTCGCCTGGCCGGTCGCCTACCTTGCCATGGACAGCTGGCTGCGGGATTTCGCCTATCGCACTGCGCCCGGCCCGGCGCTCTTCTTCCTGGTGGCCCTGGCCGTTCTGGCCATCGCGACGGCCACGGTCGGTCTGCACGTCCTGAAGGCGGCGCGGTCGAATCCCGTCGAAGCGTTGAGATACGAGTAGCGTTTCGCATGTCCTTCAGATGTCCAGCCGGGTGACTTGCCTATGACACGGTGTTTTAAAAACAATCGAATTGCGAGTATGTTGATCTTCGGGATCGGGGCGGTAATCGTAGCCGTGAATCTCGTCTACTTCATGGGACCAACAGGTACCGATGTAGTCGGGTCCAACTCGGCGATCTACAGATCATCAATTGAACTGACCGGCACGTCCAACCTGTTTCCCCCGCTGGAAGGACGCACGGTTTTGGAGTTCGTTTCGATTACTTTCCCCATGGCCGAATCACAGACTCATGAGGACTTCCGGGGATACGACCGTTACGTGATATTCGGCGGACAGGACGATCCCATCGGGTACGTCTATGAAATACAGGACGATCTGCGCTGTCCCGTGTGCAACAACGTTCGATTGCTCGTAGCCCTCGATGCCGGTGGTGAGATCAAGGAGATACAGGCGCTCGAATCGCTTGAACTCTCCGGTGACCCAATGCCGGTCGAGGATGAAACCAGGTTCTTCAGGCAATTCACATCGGATCACAATGAGGCGTCCAACGGACCGTCCTATGTACTGGGCAAAAACGTCGATGGAATCACCGGCGCCACGAAAAGCTCGATCCATATAGTCGACGCGCTCAACAGACTCCTGTTTACCCATCGGGGTTAGTTCTAATAAGGATGTCGAGGTCAGCCCGACTCGGCCATCCGATCGGCTTGGCCATCGGATCGGCTCGCCCCGACGTCCCGTATCCATATACCGCATGCCTGATAGAATCCACTAACCAACATGAATCATGAATCGCCGTAATTTCATCAAATCACTCGGCCTTTCCTCGGCTTGGTTGCTTGCGTCATCAGGCGTCATCGCAGGGACTTCCGCCGATCCTCGATTCGTTCGCCGCCATCAGTTTCACATGGGGACGACGATAGAACTGATGCTTGCCGAAGACGAGTACAATCGCGAGTCAGCGATCCATGCCTTCGATGCTCTGGCCGAGGTCGATCGCTTGCTCAGCGTCTATCGGGTCCGCAGCGATCTCTCACTGGTCAACCACGACCCCGGATACTGGCACGAGGTGTCGCCCCACTTCAGCCGAGTCGCGTCGGCCGCCGGGAGGATCGGCGAGATGACGGACGGGGCATTCGACGTGACCGTACTGCCTGTTATGCGTCACTGGGGGTTTTACGACGAGGGACTGCCCGGTCAAGATACGAGCCGGTCTCGCCGTTCGCTTCGACGTATACTTGAACGGGTCGATTTCCGTCAGTTGCAAATGAAGGGACGTGAAGCACGCGTCGCGTCGGCCGGGTATAGCGCGGACTTCGGCGGGATAGCAAAAGGATACGGCGTGGATAGGGCGATTCGGGCATTGTCGGACCAAAACATCCGATGTGGCTTAGTTTCGGCCGGAGGAGACATCTTCGCCCTGGGACGGCCCGCGCCGAATCGCCCGTGGCGCCTCGGGATACGTTCACCATACCGCCCGGATGCACTATGCGCCATGGTCGAACTCGAAGACGAGGCCATTGCGACAGCGGGGGGCTATGAGAACTATCGGATCGCACAGGGTCGTCGTATTGCGCACATTCTCAACCCACGGCTGGGGATGTCATCGGACCACGTGGCCAGCGCCACGATCATCGCGCCCGATGCCATGACAGCGGACGCCCTGGCAACGGCGACATATGTCATGGGCGTCGAAAACTCACGACGGTTATTGGATGATTTACCTCACGTCGAAGGGATCTGGATCGATCGGCAGGGCCGGTTGACTTACACGCGGGGCATTAAGAATCGAGTACAGATTGCAGGTTGAAACGGGCGCAGTGCGGAGAACTCGGAACGTAACTCGTTGAATCAGTGCGTATTTCCGTCAATTTCGCTCTCATCTCTTCCCTGAGTACTTGAGTGGCCTGAGAAGCAAAGGTAAGCAGCGTGATGACAATGATCACGATAGTAGAAACTGCCTGAACGCCTACCATAGGCCAGTTTACCTTTTCCATTGTGCTCTCCTTGACCAATACCCAACACCGCATCACCCGCCCCGTCCCGGAGGCCAGGTGGTGAAGTACTCCGGCGCCCAGCGTCTGGCGACTTGGAAGTCGTGTCTCTGACCCACCGCCAGCGGCGGCGCCGTCTCCCCATCGATCCAGGCCTCGACGCCTGCCAGGTCGGGGAATTCCAGGATCCAGGCGAATTCGTCACGGACGCTGGCTCCCATCAGTCGGAAGACCTCGCCATGGATGAGGTCGTGATCCCGGCTCACCTTCCGCATTCGTCGCCATCTCTTTTCATCGCGTTCCCCTGGCCCATCCTGGTCTGTACCCCGGTGCCGGCCGCCGAAGGCCAGCAGGACGATCGATGAAGGATCGGCGGACAGGATCGGGATCGTGTGCGGGTCCACCCCCGGAGAAACGGGAGGTTCCGGCTTGCGCGGTAGCCAGTTAAGGCCCTCAGGTCGCCAGCGTCGGGCAAGCGTATAGTCGTAGAAACCGTAGCTTCCGTATGGCGGTTCCGCTTCGGCCGACATCCAGGCCTCGGCGCCGGCGAGGTCCGGGAATTCGATGGTCCAGAACCGCTCCCAACAGCCGCGGGGTCCCAGCAGACGATATCCGTGCAGGCCGATCAGGCCGTGGCGCTCGGAGACCGAGAGCATCAGGTCAACGTGCTGGCGCTCGTAGTCGGTCCGCCGGGCCTTTTCGAGTTGATGCCACTCCGGCAAACGACCACCGCGGAAAAGGATGACAACGGTTTTATCAGATACGGACATCGTCGAACGTTCCTCTCTTCGGCAGCCCCGCCACAGTGCAGTTCACGCTTGCGACCCGGTTCGCGAGACGGGTCGCACCGACCGGGTCTTTCGAGGTGGTGTATTCGGTTACGAAGCCGGCGGCAAAGGCGTCCCCGCAACCGGTCGTGTCGACCACTTCCCGGACCGGCGCAGACGGGATGACACAGGCTGTGGCTTCATTTCCCTCTATCTCGCGATAGACCGTGACGGGACCGAGGGCCCCCCTGGTGATTATGCACACGGAGGGACCAAGCGTGGTAATTGTCCGCCCGAAAGCGATAAAATCATCCTCCGCTTCCAGCGTCTCGCCTGGGTCACCTGTTCCGCCCGGGGCGCCTTGCCTGCCTGGTCCACCCACTGCCGCATCGTTACCCGCGTCGGCCAGCAGACGGGCCTCCACCTCGTTCATCTGAACGACGTCGAACATTTCTAACCATCGCCGCCAGTCCACGGGTGCCCGTCGTCGCCGGTAACCCTCCGAGTCGATGCCCAGGCAGAGGTTGTGCACGTCCAGGTACAACAGGCCGGACGCGCTGCCCCGTATGGCCGTCATGGTCTCCAGGCTGATGTCGTCGCCGACGATGAAATTCACTATCAGGGCGTCGAATTCCAGGAAAGGTTCGATCTGTTCGAGCGGAATGGGGTCGATATGGTTGGTCAGGCGTTCGACCTTTTCCATGGCGCCATCGTATCGGATGTGGTTCCGGCTGGTGCCTTCCGGCGCCAACGCGATCCCGGTGGTATCCACGCCGGGACGGGACGCCAGGATGTGGCGCATATCGTCGTAGCAGTCGGCCCCGATGCGGCTGATGGGATATACCCGGTCGCCTTCTTCGATCAGGTCGGCCATTACGGTGGTGTTGTACAGGATGCCGCCGAGATCCTCGATCTGACGGCCGCCTCTCATGTAGATGGTGTCGTGGTTGATGAGACCGATGATGCCAATGCGCATATTCATCCCGTAACTAATCTATAACGGGCCGTTCAGGTTACCCGAGTTGAACGGCCACGGCTTCCATAACCCGCTCCACGGCGATGCCGCGCATACAGTCATGGGTGCCGATGGGACACCGGTCTCCGCCATGGGCACTGCATGGCCGGCAGTCCATGGCGGTCTCGACGACCTGGTGCCCTTCTCCATAAGGGACAAAGCCGAATGTGGGAACGGTGGGTCCGAAGACGGCTACGACGGGTACGTGCATGGCGGCGGCCACGTGGCCCATGCCGGTGTCGTTAGAAACGAAAACGGAGCAACGCGCGGCGAGGGCAGCCGATTGCAGCAGGGTCAACTGTCCGGCCGCGTTCAACGGGTCGACACCGGATTCGGTGGCGATTTCGGTGCAAAGCGGCCGGTCCCCGGAGCTGCCGAAGAGCACGGAACGATAACCGTATGCTTCGGCGAGAAGGCGGATCAGATCCGCATACCGACCGGGCAGCCAGCGTTTGGTCGCCCAGACCGAACCGGGACTTACGCCGCAGATCTTATCTGCCGGCGTCAGGCCTGATTCCCTGATCACAGCATCCGCCTGTTGCCGGTCCGCATCGTCCGGGTAAAGGGCGGGACGAATCCCGTCCGTATCCACTCCCAACGAAGCGAGGAGCGCCAGGTTGCGTTCGACCTCGTGGACGGACCGGTAGGAGATCCGCTCCGTCAGGAACAGCTTCCCCGCGCTCCGATCGAAACCCACGCGGATGGGTATACCCGCCAGATAACCCAGCAGCGCGCTTCGGAACGATCGGTGAGGAATCACCGCCGCATCGTAGGAAGCCCCGCGCAACTTGCCGGCGAGGCGAAGCAGTTCCAGGGGCCCTTTTTGCCCGCCTTGCTTGTCATAGATGACGATATCGTCTACGTGGGGGTTGTTTCGCAGCAGGTCAGCCGTTTCGGGCCGTACGACGGCTCCGACGCGGCCGGTGCCCAGCCGCGTCCTGGCCGCTTCGAACAAAGGAGTGGACAGCACGACGTCGCCCACGAAAGCGGTCTGTATGACGAGTATGCTCAAGCCGCTCAAGATTCCTGGTCCAAACGCAGGCTGTAAGGCGCCCGCGCAGTTACTTCCTGAATGAGTTCAGAAAATCCTGGAATTCGCCTTCTGCACTCAGGACGGTCTTTTCCGGTCCGGTAAGCTTGACGAACACGTTGCCCTCCGGCGCCTCGATAATGGCGCCGAGCATCTTGTAGCCTGGTTTTTTCACGGCGCCGGACTGGAACATGGGACCCATGGAGGCGAGGTACGTGCCCGCCAGGGACACCGTGGTCACGGCCAGATCGTTAATGGTCGATTTCCGCTCGGCCGGTGAGGGCGGCCCCCCGGACTCGGTCTCGAACTGGTCCCGCCAACGCTGCAGGTTCAGGTCGACACTGCCTCCCTGCCCTTGGCCGAAAAAGAACACGGCGCATTCGCCGGGTTCGTCGTCGCCTTCGGCCTCGGGGATCAGATAGGTCGCCACGCGCATCGTCCGGGGTGGTTGTACCTCCCAGCGAGGGGGCACGGTCCAGGCGACTCCCGCGGCTGCGCCCGTTGCAACTTCTCCCTGGGTTTGCACCGGAGCAGGGGCATCCGGTCTCTCCGCGACGGCAGGAACCGTCGCCGGCGGGGGAGGATCGGCAGGCGGATTCGACGACCTCGGATCGGACTGCTCTCCTCCGTTTCCGCAGGCCGCGACGATACCGAACAGTAAAACGGCGCAAATGGCGATGAACTGGTGGCGTGACATGTAACAGGTCTCCTTTACTGAACGTGATGATGATCGGCGGGTACCGGGGTCTTCCACCGCCTGTGTACCCAGAACCAGTGATCGGGATGATTCAGGATGTATCGGGCCAGTACGTCCGTGTAAGCCTGGGTAGTCCGTGCGATGTCGGCCGACTCGTCGCCTGTCGGAATCGCTTCGATCGGGGTCTCGAAACAGACACGATGGCGTTCCGGCCCGGATCGAATGATGAAACACGGCACAATGGGGGCGCCTGTGCGCAAGGCGAAGAGCGCCGGCCCCTGGTAGGTG
>JAJECR010000221.1 GCA_022821935.1 Candidatus Latescibacterota bacterium | reverse complement strand
GCCGTGCGGCAGGACCTGTCAGCAGGTGGACTACTGCAGGCTTGCCCTGGCCTTGATGCGGTTAAGGGCCCGATCAAGCGCGGCTTTGGCCCGTTCGACGTCGACGCCTTCTTCGGCCGATTCCAGGCGCCGGCGCGCCCGCTCTTCGGCCTGCTGCGCCCGTTCCGGGTCGATGGCGCCCACCTCTTCGATGGTCTCGGCCAGGACGGTTACCTGGGACCGCAGCACTTCGACAAATCCGCCTGACACGGCGTACTGGGTGCGGCCCTCGTCGTTCCGGACGGTCAGGATGCCGGGCTGCAGCGAGGTGAGCATGGGCACGTGGCCGATCAGCACTTCGAAGTACCCGTCGGTGCCCGGCGCCAGCACGCTGCGCACCTCGCCCTCGAAGGTCATACTCGAGGGCGTGACGATGACCAGGGAGAATCGATCTGCCATGTGCTACTGTAGCTCCTTGGCTTTGTCGAAGGCTTCGTCTATGGTGCCCACCATGTAGAAGGCCTGTTCGGGCAGTTCGTCGCATTCGCCACCGACCAGCTTCTCGAATCCCTCGACCGTATCCTCGACCTTGACGTAACGTCCCTCCAGGCCGGTGAAGATCTCCGCGACGAACATGGGCTGGGTCATGAAGAGCTCGACCTTCCGGGCGCGGGAGACGACCAGCTTGTCATCGTCCGACAGTTCGTCGATGCCCAGGATGGCGATGATGTCCTGGAGGTCCTTGTACCGCTGGAGTATCTGCTGAACGTCCTGGACCACGTTGTAGTGTTTCTCACCGACGACCGCGGGGTCCAGAATCCGGGAGGTAGACTCGAGGGGATCCACGGCCGGGAATATGGCCCGGGCGAAGAGATCGCGAGAGAGCGCGGTTATGGCGTCGAGATGGGGGAAGGCGGTCACGATGGCCGGGTCCGTGTAATCGTCGGCAGGCACGTAAATGGCCTGTACCGAAGTGATGGCGCCTTGTTTCGTGGACGTGATGCGTTCCTGCAGATCGCCCATTTCCGTGCTCAGCGTCGGCTGGTATCCCACGGCGGAGGGCATGCGTCCGAGCAGGGCCGACACTTCCGATCCCGCCTGGACGAAACGGAAGATGTTGTCGATGAAAAGCAGCACGTCCCGGCCTTCCTCGTCGCGGAAATACTCGGCGATGGCCACGCCGGACAGGCCGACGCGCAGGCGCACGCCCGGCGGCTCGTTCATCTGGCCGAATACCAGCGCGGTCTTGTCGAGTACCTTGGCCTCCTCCATCTCCAGCCAGAGGTCGTTGCCCTCGCGGGACCGTTCGCCCACCCCCGCGAAAACGGAATATCCGCCGTGTTCCCGGGCAATGTTGTTGATCAGTTCCTTGATCAACACGGTCTTGCCCGTGCCGGCGCCTCCGAGCAGCCCCGTCTTTCCGCCGCGGGTATAGGGTTCCATGAGGTCCATGACCTTGATCCCCGTCTCGAACATCTCCGCCGAGGTCGTCAGGTCTTCCTGCTCCGGCGCGCTGCGATGGATCGGATAGTGGTGATCCGATTCCACCGTACCCCGGTCGTCGATGGGACGGCCGAGGACATTCATCATGCGGCCCAGGACATTAGGACCCACGGGCACGTTGATCGGACCACCGGTATCGATGGCCGTCACACCCCGAACCAATCCGTCCGTGGCGTCCATGGCCACGCACCGCACCTTGTTGTCGCCCAGGTGCTGCTGGACTTCGAGGATCAACGCGTCGCCGCCCTCTACGGTTACCTCGAGGGCGTTGTAGATCTTCGGCAACGTGCCTGAACCGAATTCGACGTCGACGACGGCGCCGATGATCTGCGCCACGGTACCTGTGTTCGTTCCTTCCATGGTTTCCCTTCCCCGGTCAGTGGGCGGCCGTCCGGCACTACTTCAATGCTTCGGCTCCGCCTACGATGTCCATCAGCTCGGATGTAATGGTTTCCTGGCGAATCTTGTTGGCCGTCAGGGTCAACTCGTCGATCAGATCGTTCGCGTTCCTGGTGGCGTTGTCCATGGCCAGCATGCGGGCGGCTTCTTCCGCCGTGTTGGATTCGAGCAACACGCGCCACAGCTGGAAACGGATATGCTGGGGCACCAGGTCGTTCAGAAGCAGGGGTTGCGACGGTTCGTATACGTAACCGGTAAACCCCGGATCGTCCTCCACTGCCAGGGGCGGCACGGGGAGCAGCTGTTCGGTAACGAGGCTCTGCTGTCCGGCGGACTTGAACTCGTTGTAAAGCATATCCACCCGGTCGATCCTGCCACTTGTGAACAGCCCGGTCACCTCGTCCGCGATTTCGCGCGCCTGGGTATACTCCAGCACCTGAAACACGTTGGTATGGCTGGCAAGTATCTCCACGCGCTGACGGGAGAGCGTATCCGAGCCCTTGCGCCCGACGCAGACCAGTCCGGGTTTCGGCGAACCTTCCCGGACGCTTTCCATGGCGCTGCGCACGACGTTCGAATTGAATCCGCCGCAGAACCCGCGATCGGCCGTAACGACGATCAGCGCGGTGGTCTTCACCTCGCGGGGGGTCATGAGCGGATGCCGCTCGTCGGCCGTCTGCGCCGCCAGATGCTTCATCATCTCGTCCAGCTTCCGGGCGTAGGGACGGGCGGCGAACAGCCGGTTCTGCGCCCGGCGCAGTCGGACGCCGGCCACGGTCTGCATGGCCTTGGTGATCTTCTGGATATCCTTCGTACTCGCGATCCGTCGCCGGATCTCACGAAGTGACGGCATGGTACCCTTTCTACGACGTAAACGTCTTGCTGAATGCTTCTACGGCGGACCGGATGCGCTGCTCCAGGTCTTCACTCAATTCCTTCGTTTCCCGTATTTCGCGGCCCACATCGGAATGATGCGTTGCCATGTGCTGTAGCAGGCCCCCCACGAAGGGCTGCACTTCGTCCACGGCCAGGTCGTTCAACATCCCGTTGACGCCCACGTAGAGCGAAATGATCTGTTCCTCGACCACCATGGGCCGGTACTGTGGCTGCTTGAGCAGTTCTACCAGCCGTTCGCCCAGATGCAGTTCACGTTGCGTGGTCTGGTCCAGTCCCGACGTACCGAACCGGGCGAAGGCTTCCAGCTCGCGGTATCGGGCCAGGGACGTTCTCAATAGCCCGGCCACCTGACGCGACTTCATTGCCTTGATCTGCGCCGCGCCGCCCACGCGGGAAACCGACAGGCCCACGTTGACCGCCGGCCGCTGGCCAGCGAAGAACAGGTTGGACTCCAGGTAGATCTGGCCGTCGGTTATGGATATCACGTTGGTCGGAATGTAGGTCGACACGTCGCCGAACTGCGTCTCGATTACCGGCAGCGCGGTAAGAGAACCGCCGCCGTACTCGTCGCTCATCTTGGCCGCCCGCTCCAGAAGCCGGGAATGGAGATAGAACACGTCACCCGGATAGGCCTCGCGTCCCGGTGGACGACGGAGGTTCAACGACAGCTGCCGGTAGGCGACCGCGTGCTTGGTAAGATCGTCGTAGATCACCAGGGCGTGCTTCCCGTCGTCGCGATAGTACTCGCCCATGGTCGCTCCGCCGTAGGGCGCCAGGAACTGCATGGGCGCCGGGGCGCTGGCCGCGGCCGCAACCACGGTGGTGTACTCCATGGCCCCGTGTTCCTCCAGGGTGGCGACGGTCTTGGCGATCGTGGAGCCCTTCTGGCCGATGGCGACATAAATACAGGCAACGTCCTCGCCCTTCTGGTTGAGGATCGCGTCGATAGCCACGGCTGTCTTGCCGGTCTGCCGGTCGCCTATGATCAGCTCGCGCTGGCCCCTTCCGATGGGGAACATGCTGTCGATCACCTTGAGACCGGTATACATGGGCTCGTTTACGGGCTGACGTTGCACCACGCCAGGGGCCTTCGTCTCTATCGAACGCGCTTCCGCTCCGACAATGGGACCCTTGCCGTCGATCGGCCGTCCCAGGGAATCCACCACCCGGCCCAGCATGCCCTCGCCCACGGCACATTCGGCGATACGCCCCGTCCGCTTGACGGGATCGCCTTCCTTGATCAACTGGTCGTCCCCGAAGAGGATGCACCCCACGTTGTCTTCTTCCAGGTTGAGCACCATGCCCACCACGTCATTGGGGAACTCGACGAGTTCGTTCGCCATCACGTTGGAGAGGCCCTGTACACGGGCAATCCCGTCGCCCACCTGGAGCGCGGTGCCCGTTTCGTAGATGTCGACCTCGCGCTTGAAGTCGAGCACCTGCTGCTTGAGTAGTTCGGAGACCTCGTCCGCACGAATTGTTATTTCATCAAACGCCATTATCTTCTCCATCGATGCACATTATGAAGCGAGCGACTGCCGGACTCGCTGGAGTTGCGTCGACAGGCTGCTGTCGAATACCTGATCGCCCACGCGCACGACGAACCCCCCGATCAGGTCCGGATTCACGGTGGTCTTCATCCGCACGCTCTTGCCCGTATAGGCCTCGAGTCCGGCTTTCAGATCCCCTTCCTGCCCGGTCGACAGGGTCACCGCGCTCGCCACGTCCGCGTTCACGATGCCGTCCCAGTCGTCCAAGATCTCCCTGCAGGCTTCCAGGATTTCCGGCAGGTAGCGGGCCCGCCGTCTGGAGGCCAGCAAATACAGGAAATTGAGGGTGATGTCCTGAACCCTGCCTTCGAATATTTCGCCCAGGATACGCTGCTTTACGTCGCCCGGTATGACCTTGTCCGTGATAAATTCCACGAAGGGCTCGGAATCCCGGCACAGCTGCTCGAAGGCCGTAATCTCCTGGCGCGCCGAATCCAGGGTGTTTCTTTCCGCCGCGGCTTCCAGCCACGCGCCGGCATAGCGGTGTGCGATGTCTGTCGTACTGGCCATGATTCCCCGCTATTCCTTCGCAGAGGGTATCTGTGCGATGAATTCGTCCACGACCTTCCGGTGTTCCGCCGCGTCCAGTGTGCTGTTCAGGACCCTGCCCGCGATTTCCACCGCCAGGTCGCCCACCTGTGCGCGCAGCTCGGCCACGGCGTGTTCCTTCTCCCGCCGGATGGTGTTGCGCGCCTTCTCGAGTTCGCGGTCCGCCGCCTGCTGGGTCTCCGCCAGGATCCGGCCGCGCTCCGCGTTGGCCTGGTCGACCGCGGCCTGTACCTTCTCCCGGGCCTCGGCCTCGATTTCCTCGAGCCGCCGCCTGGCTTCTTCGTGGAGCCGGTCCAGTTCCGCCCGGTCCGCGTCCAGTCCGGCCATACGGTCGCGGATATCCCGTTTCCTGTCCTCAATGGCCTGGGCGATCATGCCGAAGACGTACTTCTTCAGGACGAAGAACAGGATGGCGAACCCGATCATCTGGATGATCAGGGTGCTCAGGTCAATGCCAAGATCGTGCAAGATGTCTAACACGCGCTTTGCTCCTTCGAACGCTTGGCCCGCGCGCCAAGAAGGCGCGCACCGCAAGCCAAGCTGACCGCTTGATTGCTACTGGCCGAGACGGCTCAGTTCCATGACCTGTTCGAAGGACGGCAACTGGCCCTGGAGCATGAAGAACACCAGCAGGCCGTAGATCGCCAGCGATTCCATGAACGCCAGCCCGATGATCAACACCAGCTGGATGCGGCCGGCGGACTCGGGTTGACGGGATATACCCTGGCAGGCCAGACCCGTGGCGATCCCCTGGCCGACGCCCGATCCGATGGCGGCAACGGAAACGGCAAGGGCCACGCCAAGTCCCAATCCCATGTAGTACAGCATGAAAACAGCTCCTTTCGAAATGAAAATTGAACTACAACAAAATCAAACGTCTATGTTCAACATTCTGATATCGTGCCTGATATCGTTTTGCGCGTCGAAACGCTTCCCCCATGCGTCAGTGCTCCTCGTCTCCGTGGTCGTGTTCCAGAAACTGGGCCACGTACACGGCGCTGAGCACCGAGAAGATCATGGCCTGGACCGTCCCTGAAAACACGCCGAACATCAACATCGGAACCTGCATCGGCACGAAGGGCACCTCGAGCGCGCCGATAAGAAACACCGGGGACAGACCCAGCAGCACCAGTACGATCATCTCTTCTCCGAACACGTTTCCGAAAAGGCGGATCGACAGGGAGATGACCTTGGCGAACTCGCCGACGATATGGAGCGGGCACATGAGCACGCCCATCCACTTGGGCTCTCCCCAGAAATGCCAGAGATAAGCCTTGAGCCCGATCTCGCGCAGGCCGATGAGATGGGCCGCGACGATGGAGATGAGCGCGAATCCGAGCGTGGTGTTCAGATCGGCCGTCGGCGACTGCATGCCGGGTATGACGCCCAGCATGTTCATGAACCAGATGTAGATGAAAAAGGTGGCGAAAAAAGGAATGTACTTCCTGCCGCGCTCTCCGACGATGTTGAGAAAGAAACCGGTCAGCCCCTCGACAGCCATTTCGAACAGCGCCTGGACCGAACCTTCGGGAATGCGCTTGAACGTTCTTACCGCAATGGTTACGAGAACGAGGATGATTGCGAAGACGAGCAGGGTGTTCAGCAGGAGATCCGGCTGCCTGACGGGTTTGGGGATCCATTCGGCCAGCGGACCCAGCAAGTAGAATAACCCATGTAGAATCGAGTAGTGCGCTTCACCGCTTCCCCCCTCCGACGCCATCGTCAGAGAGAGGGTACTCGACCACGGAGTAGTCAAAGGACAACCTCCTTACCGGTACGACCGCTTTGGCTTGTTCAATGCGGCGGTCCAGTCGATCCGCCCGTTCCCCGCGTCCTGCCTCATGAGCAGGGACAATCCGCACAGGGTCAGCGTGAGGGGCGTCATGGATACGCCCGACAAAAGTCCGACGGGGTGGAACCAGTCCCCCGACGTCACCAGAAACAGCACGATGCCCAACAGCGGCAGCTTGGCCATCAGAAGCAGGAACAGCCGGTTTCGGTTCCGCTTGACGTGCTCACTCGGCGTTACGTACCGGCGGACCAGCCAGGCAGTGATATAGAGCATCGAAAGTCCGATGAGCGATCCGACGAAGAAATTGACGGCGAACAGGTCCGCGCCCGCCACGCGCGCCGCGATAACGCCTGCGATGGTCAGCACGGCGTTGATCCGGTAGACGCGGGGCAGGAATCGTCTCAACGGTTCATCGCCGCTGCCGGACGGGGCGCCGGCGCCGGTTTCAGCGCCCGGTGCATTGCCGACCGATGTTCCGCCGTCCTGTTCAGTGCTTTGTGCCATCTCTCTCCCGCTCCGCCGCTTCGATCTTTCTGTTCAGACGTTTAAGCGTCCTCGCCATTTCCAGGAACCCGGCCACGACGCCGAGCATGGCGCCGACGACGCCGCCCCAGGGATTCCACTCAGGCCAGGCCAGTTCGACCTGGTGACCCAGAAAGTACCCGATAGCGGTGGCGAAAACCAGGGTCAAGCCGATTACGGCAAGCTCTCCGGCTTCTCTCATGTACTGCCATCGGCCCTGCGTATTCCGTTTCATACCCCATCATTCAACGCTCGATCGGATTTCGAATACCATCCATACGGCCTTGCCCGCCACTTTCCACGCCGTCTCCCCCGCCCTGCGTACGGTCCGGAACGGCTTCTTTGTCCGACATGGCCGAGTTACCGTGGAAGACCGCCCCTTCCTCGATGACGAGGGACTTGGTCTTCAGGTTGCCGACGAAGGTGGATTTGCTGCCCAGGAGAACGTTTTGGGAAACGGTGAGATTACTCTCCACGTAACCATTGATGATCGCGGTCTTGGACTCTATGGACGTTCCTACGATCCGGCCGGACTTTCCGACTTCGACACCGTCGGTGGCTTTCACATCGCCGGTAACGGTGCCGTCTACCCGGATATTGCCCTCCACGTCCACCGAACCGTTCACTTCAGTGCCCTTGGCAATGATCGTCATTCCGCGCTCCTGAACCCGTGCCGCGCCCGATGATCTGAACATTTCAACGCTGTGTTCGCAAGCTCACCAGCAAATCGTCCCACTGGATGACCTCGGGCAAGTAGCCACGAGGATCGACAGGGGCGTTATCCTTCCAGACTTCGTAATGCAGATGGGGCGCCGTACTGCGGCCCGTGTTCCCGACCAGGGCGATGATCTGCCCGCGGCGGACCCGTTGACCGTGGTCCACCCGAAGCCTGGCGTTGTGACCGTATCGCGTTGCCAGGTCGTATCCGTGATCGATCTCGACCAGCCAGCCCAGGTTCTGGTCCCAGTCCGCGAACGTCACGACCCCGTCGGCGGTGGACAGGACGGGCGCACTTTCACGGGCGGCGACATCCAGGCCGAAATGCGGCGTGACGATCGGATCGTGGCCCTGTTGAAACTCCCGCGTCACCCAGCCCGCGACGGGCCATATGGACGGCATGTACCGGAACGGCGCGGAGCGTTCTCCAGCCGCAGCGGCCTCGACCCCCGCCGGAAGGCCGCCATCCGCCAGGAAGGGCAGCCCGTCCCGGCTGGCGGCCAGGAGGCCGTTTTCATCTTCCGCCCGTACCGGGGAATCGGCATCGAACCGCTCGACGCCGGCCAGTCTTCGTATGCTTCTGGCGGTCTCTCTCAATTCCTCCAGTTGCCGGGTCAGTTCCACGGATTTTTCTTCCAGCGACTGCATCTGCGCTTTCCAGGTATTGCCGAACGTAACGTCGACTATACCCGCCGGCAGGGCCAGAAACACCACCGGCACAAGCAGGCCGAGCGCGAAAACCAGGACGAGCAGGCCAAACAGGAACCTCGGCACGCGCAGTTCGCGCGTGCGGCCCGAGCGTTCAGACACGAAAACCAGTGACATCCAGTGCATTCTGAACATGGCCAGTACCACCTGGTATACGCATGGCCGTCGCTGTATCGCCGCATCTCGCGGCAGAACCGGCGCAACAGGATAAATATAGGCCGAAGGCCTTAAAAGTCAAAGAATATCGGTAAAATAACGGGGCTGAAAAGACGAGGCGCGTGTCCGGGGTTCGATGAGCCTCACAGCCGGACTTTCAGCAGTTCGAGGATGCGGTTAAGATCATCAGCGGAATAGAACTCGATTTCGATCTTCCCCTTGTGCTGCCTGCGATTGATGTTCACCTTCGTTCCGAGGATGCGCTGCATGATGGACTCGGCGGCCGCGAGGTCGTGCGGCTTGCGCGCCGGGGCGCTTTCCCGCTTCTCCTCGTAGCGTTTCTTGACCAGTTCTTCCACCTTGCGCACGGACAGGCCCTTCTTTACGATCCGCTTGCACAACTCGGCCTGTTCCCCTCGGTTTTCGAGTCCCAGAAGCGCCCGCGCGTGGCCCATCGAAATCTCGTCGGCCAGGAGACATTTCTGCACCTCGTCCGGCAGTTTCAACAGCCTGAGCGTGTTGGCCACCGTAGTCCTGTTCTTCCCCACGCGGGTTGCGACTTCTTCCTGCGTGAGGTGGCATTCTTCCTGCAGCCGTAGATACGCCCGGGCTTCGTGGATCGGATTCAGGTCATCGCGCTGGATGTTTTCGATCAGCGACAGTTCCATCATTTCTTCGGGGGATGAAACCGCCATGACGATGGCCGGTATGGTCTTGTAGCCCGTTTGCCTGGCAGCCCGCAACCTCCGTTCCCCGGCGATCAGTTCGTACTCCTCTTTCCCGTTTTTCCGACGGACAGTGACCGGCTGGATAACGCCCTTTTCGAGGATGGACCGGGCCAGTTCGTCGAGCCGGGCCTGGTCGAAGGACTGCCGCGGTTGGTAGGGATTGGCCGAAATACGGTCTATGGGCACCTGGAGCACGCTCTGCCGGTCTTCCTGGTCGTCCGGAAGATCAGGAATCAGCGCTTCCAGCCCCCGTCCCAGCACTTTCCTGGCTGCCATTGGCCATCACCTCTCTGGCTAGATTCATATAGCTTTCCGCTCCCGACGAGAGAATATCGTAGAGGATGATCGGGCTGCCGAAACTCGGCGCCTCGCTCAACCGGACGTTTCTCGGGATCGTGGTCTGGTAGACCTTGTCCGCGAAGTACTGCTTGGCTTCCGCCTCGATCTGTCTCGAGAGATTGAGCCGTTTGTCGTACATCGTCAGGAGGATGCCTTCTATCTTCAGGTTCCGGTTCAGGTGCTTCTGGATCTTGCGGATCGAATTGAGCAGTTGCCCGAGTCCCTCGAGGGCATAGTACTCGCACTGTATGGGTATCAACACCGAATCTGCGGCAGTCAGCGCGTTCAGGGTGAGGAGACTTAGCGAGGGCGGGCAGTCGATCAGGATGTATTCGTATTCTTCGCGTATCGGCTTGATCGCGTCGTCAAGCTTCCGCTCCCGGGCGATGGCCGACACCAGTTCGATCTCGGCGCCGACCAGCCGGCGATGGGCCGGGACGACGTGGAGCGAGGGGATCTCGGTCTGCTGCACGGCTTCCTCGATGGGGCGCTCGTCCAGCAGGATCTCGTAAATCGTCGCGTCCAGCGTCCGGTCGTGCAGTCCGAGCCCCGACGTGGCGTTCGACTGCGGATCCAGATCGACCAGCAGGGTCTTCTTTTCCGCGACGCCCAGGCAGGCGGACAGGTTGACCGACGTTGTCGTCTTGCCGACCCCGCCCTTCTGGTTCGCAATCGAAATGACCTTGCCCATGAAATACTCCACGGCGGCGCGGACAGCCCGGGCAGCCCAGTCGGACCACGCGGATCATAAAAACGGTCCGCGCTCGATAACTCGCTTCATCCGCCGTCAGCAGTACGGATCAGCACTACGGCGTGGGCCGCGATACCTTCTTCCCGTCCGGTGAATCCAAGTCTTTCGGAAGTCGTGGCCTTGACCGACACGCGATCGTCCGGCAATCCGAGGGCCGCGCCGATCCTGCTGCGCATCAGCGGCACGTAGGACGACAGTTTCGGACGCTCCGCGACAACGGTGGCGTCCACATTCGATACAGTATAACCCGATTCGCCCAGTGCGTCAACAATCCGTTCGAGCAGGACGAGACTGGAAATATCCCTGTATTGCTCGTCATCATCCGGGAAGTGTTTTCCGATATCGCCCAGCGCGGCGGCGCCCAGAAGGGCGTCGCCTATGGCGTGTGAAAGCACATCCGCGTCAGAATGGCCCTGCAGCCCGCGTTCGTGGGGAATGGCCACGCCGCCCAGGACGCAGGGCCTGCCTTCCGCGAATGCGTGGACGTCGTAGCCGGTTCCTACGCGTATGTCATCCATGGCCGGGCCTCGTATATCGATCGTTCGGATGCTCCACGGTCAGATACGCCCCTGGCGCCGCAATATGCGCTCCGCGACTTCCAGGTCTTCGGCCGTCGTAAGCTTTATGTTGTCCGGGGTGCCTTCCAGCACCCGCACCACGTATCCGGCCCGTTCCACCAGTTCGGCGTCGTCCGTCCCCACATAGCCCTCCTCCCGCGCCTGTTCATGGGCCGTCCGCAGGACCCGGTACGGGAAGGTCTGGGGCGTCTGCGCCCGCCACAGCGTCGACCGGTCCGGCGTCGCCTCGACCCTTCCGTCCCGGATGATCTTCAGCGTATCCGTGGACGGGGTGGCTGAGATCACCGCACCGTACCGGACGCACCCGTGGACGGACGCTTCAAGGGCGTCCTGCTGGACGCAGGGCCGCGCCGCATCATGAATCAGCACGGACCCGGTGCCGGCGTCAAGGGCCATCAGTCCGAGGTAGACCGACTCCTGGCGCGTGCTTCCGCCGGCGATCACGTTCGCGAGCTTCGGGTAGGTGTCGTCCGTCTGTGAAAGATGGGCCCTGCAGGACGCTACCCGGGACGGCTCCACCACCAGCACGTATCCGTCCACGGCCGGACACGCCTCGAAAACGGACAGGGTGTGGGCCAGGACCGACCTGTCGCCGATCGTGATGTACGGCTTCTCCGTATCCGACCGCATGCGCAGGCCCTGGCCGGCGGCGGGGATGATGGCCATGACGGGTTTCAACGCCTCGTCCTCCTCAGACGATTAGCATGGCGTCGCCATAACTGTAGAACCGGTATTTCTCCCTGACCGCTTCCTCGTAGGCGGAAAGGATCAACTCCCTTCCCGCGAAGGCGCTGACCAGCAACAGGAGCGTCGACTTCGGCAGGTGGAAATTGGTCAGCAGCGCGTCGACCAGCCGGAAATCGTAGGGAGGATAGATGAAACACCGGGTGCGGCCCTCGTATAGGCGCGCTTCGAGTCCTGGCCCGCCTGGTTCGCCCGGTCCGCCCGCGATCGTCTCCAGGGTGCGCACGGCCGTGGTGCCGACGGCCACCACGCGGCCCGCGCCCCGTCTTCGCCGAATGGTCTCCGCTTCGCGCGCCTCGACACGGTAATACTCTTCGTCCATTTCGTGGTCCTCCACGGCATCGGAGCGGATCGGCTGGAACGTTCCAGGTCCGACATGGAGCAGGATCGGGACGACGGCCGTACCCCGCGCCCGGATGCGGTCCAGCAGGGGCGCCGTGAAATGCAGGCCGGCCGTCGGCGCGGCCACGGCACCGTACTCCTCCGCGTAGACGGTCTGATAACGGTCCCGGTCGGACGCGTCCGGGGCGCGTCGAATATAGGGTGGCAGCGGCGTACCGCCCACCTGTTCGATGACCCGGGGCACGTCCACGTTCCCGGCGAAACGAATGAGGCGTATGTCCTGGCCGGGGTCGTCCTCCACGGTGGCGGCCAGGGCCCCGCCCTCCAGCTCCAGGCGCGTGCCTTTTGCAAGCCGGGCGCCCGGTTTCAACAGGGCCTCCCAGCGGGATGGGGACCCATCTCGGACCGGGCGGACCGGGCGGACCAGCACGACTTCCACACGGCCGCCGGTTTCCGGCCGCACTCCCCGAAGCCTGGCGGAAATCACCCGCGTCCGGTTGAGCACCAGCGTGTCTGCCGGGGCCAGGTAGTCGGCGATGTCCCGGAAAACCCGGTGTTCGATCGCTCCGCCGCGCCGGTGCACCACCATCAACCGGGACGCGTCGCGGGGCTCGGCGGGATACTGGGCGATCAGGTTGTCGGGCAGCGAATAGTCGAATTCTGCTAGATTCACGGGTGATCGGTAACTCGGGCCTGCGCGGGCCGGAGACAGACCGGAGATGGTGGAGCGGCCTGCGCCGGGAATCGGACGGTCGCCGGCTCACGGCGGTGCGCCTCATTCCTGCTCGCGGCGGCCCCGTTCCGGCCGGCACGAGGCGGCGCGTGTCCTGCTGGCCGTCAGTCGAACAGACCTGACTGCGACCTCTTGTTCGCGGTGAATCCCAGGTGCCCGTACGCCAGTTCGGTAGCCACTCTGCCGCGGGGCGTTCTATTGATCAGGCCCTGGACGATGAGAAAAGGCTCGTATACCTCCTCGAGCGTTCCGCTCTCCTCGCCCACGGCCACGGCCAGTGTGTTCAGGCCCACGGGACCGCCCTCGTACTTCTCGATGATGGTCGTGAGAATCAGCCGGTTCATGTCGTCCAGGCCCATGTGGTCCACGCCCAGCATATCGAAAGCGGCCTGCGCGGTTTTCCCGGTAATGCGTCCATCGCTTTTTACCTGGGCGTAGTCCCGCACCCGCTTCAGGTACCGGTTGGCGATGCGGGGCGTCCCCCGTGATCTCCGGGCGATCTCCATCGCCCCGTCTTCATCGGCCTCGACGCCGATGATTTCGGCCGCCCGCGTGACGATCAGGAACAATTCGTCCGGCGTGTAGAAATCCAGACGGATGGGGATGCCGAAACGCGCCAGGAGCGGCGCCGTCATCAGTCCGGTGCGCGTCGTCGCGCCGACCAGGGTAAAGTGGTCCAGGATGAGGGAAAGAGAGCGGGCGTTCGGTCCGCGGTCCACCAGGATGTCGATCTTGAAATCCTCCATCGCCGCGTACATGTGTTCTTCCACGACGTGGTTCAGACGATGTATCTCGTCGATGAAGAACACGTCGCCCGGCTGCAGGTTGGTCAGCAGGCCCGCCAGGTCGGCCGGCTTGTCCAGCACCGGACCCGCGGTCTGCCGGATTTCCACGCCCATTTCGTTGGCGAGTATGGTGGCCAGCGTGGTTTTGCCCAGTCCCGGCGGGCCGTGGAGCAGCACGTGGTCGATGTGGTTCTCACCCCGGGTCTTCGCGGCCTCGATATACAGTTGCAGCTCCGCCTTGGCCTTTTCCTGGCCGGGGAATTCGTCGAACCGGCCGGGCCGCAGAACGCGATCGAACTCGGTATCCTCATTGAACCGGTCGGGGTCGGTCAACGGGTAGTCCCGTTCGTCCATCTACGGTCCTCCCTGGTTCCGCAGCGCCAAACGCATGATCTCTTCCGTCGAGAGCGTCTGCGAGCTCTCGGACATCACCCGGACGACGAGCCGGCGCGCTTCCGGATGATCCATGCCCAGGGCCACCAGGCCCTTGATCGCGTCGTCCACCTCCGGCGCCTCTCCCGTCGCCGCCACGGGTAGCGTCTCCGCCCCGCCGGTATCCATGGAGGCCAGCTTGTCGCGCAGTTCCATGATCAGCCGCTGCGCGGTCTTTCGCCCGATCTTTGGCAGCGAGACCAGCTTGCCGATGTCTTCGTTGATGATCGCGGCGGTGAACTCGGCGACCGTTGCGCCGGAAAGGATGTTCAGAGCCACGCCGGGACCGATGCCGGGCAGGGTGATGAGCACTTCGAAGAGGCGCTTCTCCTCCGCGGTCGCGAACCCGTATAGCTGCATGCCGTCTTCCCGCGTGTGGAGCACCGTTTCCACGCGAACGCGGGAGCGCGGCGGACCCAGGGCCTGTAAGGTGGACAGGGGAACGTCCATGGACAGGCCCATACCGCCGACGGCCACCGTGATGCCGTCGAGCCGCTTGTCGATCAGTTCGCCTTCAACGAATGCGATCAACCGCCTTGATCCTTCCGGATATCCTGTGATGGTGACAGAGGGCGACCGCCAGCGCGTCCGACGCGTCTTCCGGCATGGTTTCGCGGCCGAGTTCAAGCATGGCCCGTACCATGAACTGCACCTGCTGCTTCGACGCGCCGCCCGCACGGACGATGGCCATCTTCACTTCGCGCGGCGCGTATTCCCAGACCTGCAGTCCCCGGTTCGCCGCGGCCAGGAGCGCCACCCCGCGGGCGTGTCCCAGAACGAGGGCCGCCTTGGGAAACCGTCCGCCGAAGGCGGTCTCGACGGCCACCAGTTCCGGCCGGTTTCGGTCTATGACCTCGCACAGGCCGTCGTAGATGACCTTTAGCCGGTCCGCGAGGACCTTCCGCGATCCCGGACGCAACACGCCCTGGTCCAACAGCCGGCACTGCCTGCCCCGGGCGTCGATCACACCGTAACCCGTAATCACGCTGCCCGGGTCGATTCCGAGGATGACCATGAATACCCGCTACCCGTTCATCTCCTCCAGCATCCTGTCGTCCATGTCGAAATTGGCATAGACATGCTGGACGTCGTCGTGGTCTTCAAGGACCTCCATCAACCGGAGAAGCTGTTCCGCTTCCTTTCCCGCGACCGCCACGGTCGACTGCGGAATGCGACCGATTTCAGCACGCAAGGGCGCGAAACCGTTCTCCTCGAGCCGGGTCCTCACCGATTCGAATTCTGAAACGGAGGTCAACACATCCAGCGTATCCCCCTCGTCCAGGATGTCTTCCGCGCCGGCGTCGAGGGCGACCATCATGGCCTCGTCCTCGTCGACGCCGTTCTTGTCCACGACGATCGTGCCCTTCTGGTCGAACATCCAGGCCACGCAACCCGCTTCCCCCATGTTGCCACCGTTCTTGGTAAAGGCATGGCGCATCTCGGATGTTGTGCGGTTCTTGTTGTCCGTCACCGCTTCCACCAGCAGCGCCACGCCGGACGGCCCGTAGCCCTCGTAGACCAGTTCCTCGTAATGCACGCCGTCCAGTTCGCCCGTACCCCGGGCGATGGCCCGGTCGATGTTGGCCTGGGGCACGTTTTCCGCCTTGGCGGCGAGTACGGCCGTCCTGAGCCGGGGGTTGCTGTCAACCGAGCCGCCGCCCTGCCGCGCGGCGATGGTAATCTCCTTGACGATCCGGGTGAAAATCTTCCCGCGCGCCGCGTCTTTCTGTTCCTTTTTGCGCTTAATCGTACTCCACTTGGAATGACCCGACACCTTGGCCTCCTCAGGGGATCGTGACGACCCGCTTCCCCGTACCCGTGTTATTGGATGCGTCCCTGGCTCGGATGGCGAGGGTATGTTCGCCGGCTTCCAGTCCCTCCAGGGCGATCTCGAATTCCTCCGCCTCCGAGTCCGTTACGCCGTCCTCGGGGTGGACCACGCGCCAGTCGCCTCCGTCAATAGCGTATTCGACCCGAAACAGGGGACTTGCGCCGTCCCGGACCAGGAAGGACAGTACGTCTCCCGTCACGTCGATCCGGGTCACCAGCGGACCGGTGTTGTCCACCAGGAACGGTTCGCTGAGGTATTCCGCCTCCAGCGCCTGGTCCGGCGGATTCGAAGGCGCGTCGCTGGCAACGACGCGGATGACATACCTACCGTCCGGAAAGGTCTCGGCGTCCCAGGAATAGGAAGGGACGCGCCGTTCCGAGTCCAGGAGCTTCCAAAGCGCTTCCGCTTCGCCGCGAAAATAGAGATCGTAGGACAGCCCGTCTCCATCGGGGTCGCTCGCCTGGACCGCGACGGCACGCATGCCCTTCCGGTAAGCGGGTGCGCCCTTCGAGGCTTGCTGTCCGGGGCCGCCGCCGCGGCCTCCGACCTGCGCGGCGATATCCGGGGGGAGATCTCTGTTCTGTTCACCTGAACCCGCCGGGGCATCACGCAGGTAGACCCCTGGTTCGTATACAGTGAC
>JAJECR010000297.1 GCA_022821935.1 Candidatus Latescibacterota bacterium | reverse complement strand
CGGCGTGGGTCGGGGAATGAGGGCGATGTAGTTCACATCGAACCCCAGCGCCTCCAGCCTACCCCGATACTCCGCATCGGTGGGGAAATACCATGGATTGATCCCGTCCTCCCAAAGACCGCGCCGCTTCAACGCCTCAGTCAGCGCCTTTACGATGGTGTCCACGCACCCGAACCCGCCGCATTCTGCCACGAATCGTCCGCCGGGCTTCAACGCGCGTCGCACACCCTCGATCACCTCGTCGGGATGGCCCATCCAATGCAGTGCGGCGTTGCTGAACACCGCGTCGAATTCACCTTCGAAAATCAACTCGTGCCCGTCCATGACGTGGGCGTCGATGCCGAGCTCCCTCGCCGCCTCGATCTGCTCCGCGCTGCTGTCGACGCCGACGACGCTGCACCCCATTTCCACGAGCTTAGCGGTCAATGCGCCGTCGCCGCATCCCAGGTCCAGGATGCGCTCGCCCGGCTGCGGCTCCAGCAACTCGACCACGGGCATGCCCAGGTCCGCCACGAATCGGGCGTTTTTCGCGTAACGTTCCGGATCCCATGACTGCGATGAGCCTGTTCGTTCCTCCATCAGCCTCCTCCATCAACTCTTCGAAGAAGTTCTTCTTTCATGCCGCAGATCATCTCATTTCACAAACGGGTATGTCCCCGCGCTCGTGTCCCGCATCACCCGCCGCGCAGTACCGCCTTCACGTCACTCGCCGCGCATCACCGTCTTCCCTCACTCACTCCGCAACACCTCCGCGGGACTGGTGTACGCGGTCCTGGTCACGTGATATCCTATGGTGACCAGGGTAATCGCCAGCGCCACGCCGCCGGAAGCGAAGAATATGCCCCATCCCACCTCGATCCGATAGGCATAGTTCTCGAGCCAGCGGCTCATGATCAGCCACGTCGCCGGCCAGGCGAAGACGTTGGCGACGACAGCAAGCACTACGAATTCGCCGGAAAGCAGGGCGAGCAGCCGCCGCACGGAAGCGCCGAGCGCCTTGCGTATGCCGATCTCCCGCATGCGCCGCTCGACCGTGAACGAAACCAGCGCGAAGAGGCCCAGGCAGGTGAGAATCAACGCGACCAGGGCAAAGACGCCGAAAAAGTATCCGATGCGCATTTCATTTCGGTACAGGCGGTCGATGTCATCGTCGAGAAACGTGTAGGCAAAGGGAAAATCGGGGAAGAACTCAGACCAGGTCCCTTCGATGAATTCCAGCGTGCTCGAAATGTCTTCCGGCTGGATCCGGACCACCAGGTGCAGGCCGGTACCGTGAAATATGACGAGTGGTTCGATTTCCAGGTGCATCGTCCGAAAGTGAAAGTCCCGAACCACGCCGACAACCGTCTGCGTATAGCCACTGGCGAACCGGACCTGCCGGCCGATGGCCTCTTCGGGCCTTTCCCACCCCAGGACGCGGAGCGCCGCTTCGTTGATCACGATATTTTCCCACTCCGCGTCGTTTCTGAATGCTCCGCGATGCGTCCTGCCCGCGAGCAATTCTATCCCCATCGTCTCCACGAAGTCCACGGCGGCCTGAAACCCCTGGACATCATGCCGGACGTGGTCCGGGTCCTCGACACGCTGTATCGTGCCCGTCGACGAACGGCCGACCGTTCCGAACAGACCGGGCAGGGTAATCGCCTGGCTCACGCCGTCCACGCCGGTGTGCTGCAACAGGGCATCTTTCCATGGCTGGTAGTTGACGGCTACGTCTTCTACCGTGGGAATCACGATCACCTGGTCTTTTTTGAATCCCAGATTCCTATCCTGTATAAAGTTCAACTGGCTGAACAGGATGCCCGTGCCGATGATCAGCGCGATGGATATGACGAACTGGGCGATGACCAGGATCTTTCTGGACCACGCGCCTCCCGGTTGGTGTGGTTGTCCTTCCTTGAGCCCCGGTATGGCTCGCATGGAGGAAAACACCAGGGCCGGGTATGCACCGGACAGGAGCCCGATGAATACCGCGACGGCCGGCATAGCGAACCACCACAGGGAGTGCAGCGCGTGAAACGAGGTTACCGGCTGGCCCAGCAATGCGTCGAAATACGGGGCAAGAAAATAGACGGCAACCAGCGCAATCAAGAGGGCCACGATGGTCATCAGGACCGATTCGCCCAGGTGCTGACGCATCAATTGTCCCCGGGACGCCCCCAGTACCTTGCGCATGCCGATCTCGCGCGCCCGGTGCGCGAATTGCGCGGTGGACAGGTTTACATAATTTACCGAAGCGATGACCAGGATGAACAGCCCGATGGCGGACAGAATGTACACGTAGGAGATATCGGTATTGGCGCCGGGCTCGTTTTCGAGATGGGAATAGAGATGGATGTCGGTGACGGGTTGCAGCGTCAGTTCGAAACGACCGAGGTCTTCCAGGAAATCCGCGTCGATGTGTTGCTCCACGAAACCGGGCAGTTTGTTCTGTGTCTCTGATGGAGGATGGCCTTCTGGCAACACGACATAAGTGTAGAAAAGGGTGTTGTACCAGATTTGCGCGTTTCCGCTCCACCTGAATTTGTCGTATCCACTGGCCAGGGAAATCAGGAAATCGGCATGAAAATGGGAGTTTTTCGGGATGTTTTCCATGATTCCCGTGACGGTCAACAGCATGTAGCCGTTGTCCGCGATAATAGTCTTACCCATGGGATCTTCGTCACCGAAGTATTTCCGGGCCGTATCTTCGCTGATGACCACCGTGTACGGCGCTTCGAGAGCGTGATCCGGGTCGCCTCTGACGAGAGGAAAGGTAAAGACGTCGAACAGTTCTTTGTTGACCCAGTAAACGTTCTTTTCATAGTAAATCCGGTCTTCGTGCTTCATGATCCAGGTACCGAGCGTGGGAAGCAGCCGGGCGAATTGCCGGATTTCGGGGAAGTCGGCCTGCAGCACCGGACCCAGTTCGCGGGGCGACCGGGCGCTGTCGTTGAGCGTTACCCGGTAGATGCGGTCGGCCTTTTCGTGGTAGCGGTCGTAGCTCAGTTCGTAGCGCACGTACAGGAAGATCAGGATGGCGCAGACCAGGCCCACGGCCAGTCCGAGGACGTTGATCGCGGTATATCCTCGTTGACGGCTCATGTGACGCAGCGCGATGGCGATCTGGTTCCCGAACATCATCTGTCCCTTGCGTTCCCTTTCCTGTCCCGGGCGGCCAATCGCGCGACCCAGGCGGCCTTATCCGTTCCAGGCAGCCTTATCCGTCCTTGCGTCCGCCGAATCGCCACTCGCGCTCCACGATCAGCCGGGCGCCGCGCCGGAACGTCACGTAGGACCAGGCCCAGTGCAGCACGACGAGCAGCCGGTTCTTGAAGCCCACGAGGAAGTAAATGTGGACCACCAGCCACGCGACCCACGCGAACCACCCTGAAAACCGCAGTCTGCCGATCTCCACGATGGCGCGGCTGCGGCCGATGGTCGCCATCTGGCCCTTGTCGACGAAGCGAAAGGCCTCACGCGGCTTGCCCGCGAGGTCGCTGCGAATGGTCTCCGCCACGAAACGGCCCTGCTGCATGGCCACGGGCGCCGTGCCCGGAAGCGGGCTACCGGTCTGGTGGGTGAAACAGGCCTGGTCGCCTGCTACGAACACGTTGGGATATCCAGGGATACTGAGGTCGTCGTTGACGATTACCCGGCCGCCTCGGTCCACCTCCAGGCCCTGCTGGCGCTGCCCGTGCTGCTTTTGCTGACCCTGCTGACCCTGCTCATCTTGCTGACCCTGCTGACCAAGCTGACCGTGCAGGCCATGCAGTCCGCCGACTTCAACGCCCCGCACACCCGCCGCCCAGAGTACCGTCGAGGACCGGATGCGCTCGGGACCCGCCTGCACGCCCTGCTCGTCGATATCGGTCGCCAGGGTGTTCGGCCGGATCTGCACGCCGAGTTTTTCGAGGTCCCGCGCCGCCCGGGCCGCCTGCCGCTCGGAAAACATGGAGAGGATACGCGGCCCGGATTCGATCAGGATGACTCGGGTCAGCCTGGTGTCGATGTTTCGGAAATCCCGCGCGAGCGTGAAACGGCTCATCTCTCCGATGGCGCCCGCCAGCTCGACCCCGGTGGGTCCTCCGCCGATGACGACGAAGGTCAGCAGTTGCCGGCGCAGTTCAGGATCGTCGGTCCGTTCCGCCGCCTCGAAGGCGCTTAGCAGTCGGCGGCGGATCTCGGTGGCCTGCGGAATCGTCTTCAGGCTGGGCGCGTGCTCCTCCCAATCCCCGTGCCCGAAGTAGCTCGGGACCGACCCGCAGCAAAGCATCAGGTAGTCGTAATCGAGCCGGCCGAAATCGACCGATACGGCCCGCGACTGCAGATCCACCCGTTCAACCGTTCCCTGCAGCACCGAGACGTTCCCGCAGCGGGCGAGCACGCTGCGTATCGGCGTGGCAATGTCGGCGGGCGACAGGCCGGCCATGGCGACCTGGTAGAGCAGCGGCTGGAAGAGGTGGTAGTTCTGCCGGTCGACCAGCGTTACTCGGACGCCTGCCCGGCCGCCGAGTTTCTTGGCCGCGTTCAGTCCGGCGAAGCCGCCGCCCACGATGACTACGTGTTTCATGGGATATGGATTTCCTGTCTTGTTTCCTTCCGGCCAGAGCGCGCATCACTCGCTACGCAATACTTCAGCCGGATTGGCCATTGCGGTCCGGGTCACGTGGTATCCAATGGTCAACACCGTGATCAGCAGGGCCAGTCCGCCCGCAAGAAAGAAGACGCCCCATCCGACCTCGGTTCGGTATGCGAAAGACTCGAGCCACCGCTGCATGAAAAGCCAGGCGGCCGGCCAGGCGAAGACATTGGCGAGAAGCACGAGGCCGACGAACTCTCCGGAAAGCAATGCCAGCATACGATGGAGGGAGGCGCCGAGCGACTTGCGAATGGCGATCTCCCTGTTACGCAGTTCCGCCGTGAAGGAAACCAACGCGAACAGACCGAGGCAGGCAAGAAAAACAGCCACCATGGCGAATACGCCGATAACGTAGCCGATAGCGACTTCCGACCTGTACAGCCGGTCGATGTTTTCGTCGAGAAACGCATAGGCAAAGGGTAAATCGGGAAAGAACCGCGACCACTGATGCTCAATGATATCCAGCGTATGTCTCATGTCGTCGGGATGGAGCCTGATTGCCAGATGAGGGCCGCCCCTCAGAGACAGCACGAGCGGTTCGATCTTCAGATGCAACGTCCGGAAATGGAAATCCCTGATCACGCCGATAATCGTAGCGGTAGAACTGTCGCCGAACCGGACCTGCTGGCCTATGGCCGCCTCCGGCGTATCCCAGCCCAGCACCCGCCGTGCCGTTTCGTTGATCACGATGTTCTCCCGCTCGGCATCCCGGTTGAACGCTCCGCTGTGAGTCCGGCCGGCAAGCAGTTCCATGCCGAGTGTTTCCACGAAATCCAGTGCCACGCTGAGGCCCTGCACGTCGTGCCTGATGTTTTCCGGATCATTGACGCGCTGAATCGTACCGGTAGATACCTGGCCTATGTTGCCGGCAAGGCCCGGCAAGGACCTGGCATGGGTCACCCCGGCCACACCTGGATGCTGCAGCAGGGCTTCTTTCCAGGGCTGGAATTTATCCATAACCACGTTCAGCGTGGGTATTACAATCACCCGGTCTTTATTGAAGCCCAGTTTCTTGTGCTGAATGTAATCCGCCTGGTTGAACAGAGTGCCCGTGCTGATGATCAGCGCGGTGGAAATCGCGAACTGGACGACAACCAGGATCTTCCTCGACATTGCGCCGGACGCATCGAGCCGGCGGCCTCCCTTCATGCCTTGAACCGGTTGGGTGGAGGACAGCAGGAACGCCGGGTAGCTTCCGGATAACAATCCGACGATCAACGCAACCGCCGGCAGGACGAGCAGCCAGAGGGGATGGGCCAGGAAATCCGCGGTTACCGGCTTTCCCGCGAAGTCGTCGAAATACGGTGAGATCGCCCAGGCGGCCACCAGGGCGATGATCATCGCCAGCACGGACAGCAGGACCGATTCGCCCAGGAACTGACGCATCAGCTGGGTACGGTACGCTCCCAGCACCTTGCGTAACCCCACTTCCCGAGCCCGGGCGGCAAACCGGGCGGTTGACAGGTTGATGAAATTGATGCAGGCGACGGCCAGGATGAAGACGGCGATGGCCGAAAGGATGTAAATATAGGTGATGTCGCTGTTCGTGCCCGGTTCATGCTCGAGATTGGAACGGAGATGGATGTCCGTTACCGGCTGCAGGAAGAGATCGAAACGGCCGCCGCGTTCCTCGAGCTGTTCCCCGATGTGCCGGTTCACGAAATCGGGCAGCTTTTTCTCGGTGACAGCAGGCGACTGGCCTTCAGACAGCAGGATGTAGGTGTAGAAATTGATCCACGACCAGTATCTCAGGTCTTCCTGGTATGCCGAGGAAAGGGATATGATGAAATCGGCCTGCAGGTGGGTATTCGCCGGCGTGTTTTCCATGACGCCCGTAACGGTCAGTAACAGGAAACCGCTGTCGGCGTTTATCGTCCTGCCCATGGGATCCGTATCGCCGAAGTACTTACGGGCCGTATCTACGCTGATCACTACGGACAAGGGCGCCTCGAGCGCGGATCGGGCGTCGCCCCGGATCAAGGGTAAGTCGAAAATGTCTAACAGGGCGTTGTCCGCCCAGTAGACCCGGTTCTCGTAATAGATGTGCTCTTCGTGTTTCATGACCCACGTGCCGGTCGTCGGCAGCAGGCGCACAAAACTCACGACCTCGGGAAAATCCTCCTGCAATGCGGGCGCCATGGCCGGAGGCGTCCGGGCATCGTTATTGACCGCGACCCGGTAGACCCGGTCCGCCTTCTCGTGGTACCGGTCGTAGCTGAGCTCGAAATCGACGTACAGGAAGATCAACATGGCACAGGCCATACCCACGGCCAGTCCGAGGACATTAATCGCCGTGTAACTCCTCTGCCTCGACATATGGCGGAGCGCTATGGTCAGGTAGCTTTTTAGCAAACCAGTTCCTCGCCGACCGGGAAGCGCCAGGCAACAGTGGCGCTCGAATTCAGTGCTTTACCATGTATTCAGGAATACGAAAGTCAGATTGAGACACGGTTGAATGGCATACGTGTCGGTATTGATACCAACTTCGAGATGCATAATGTATATTCCATTTCATCGTCAGGTTATTCGAAAAGACTGCAACCGGGACGTACCTGTGGTTGCAATGACCGCTCAGATGGGACGAACGCGCACCGGTTACTTTAAACGCGCGGTCGAGACGAACAATGGACTGAAGCGAAGAATGGAGCTCACGTAATGGCAGAAACCGCGATCAAGACCACCGTGGTCGGCAGCTATCCCATCCCGGACTGGCTGGCGGCCTATCCCACCACACCCAATCTCATCGACGCGACCAAGGTGGTCCTGAAGACCCAGGAACTGGCCGGGATCGACGTGATCACCGACGGGGAGCTGTCCCGTTTCGACGTCGGCCACCCGGAAACCAACGGGATGATCGAGTACTTCATCCGGCCCATGTCCGGCATCACGACGGAAGTCTCCCGCGAGATTCTCGCCGAATTCAGGAAGCGCGAGGGGTTGGCATTCCGGAGCACCCCGGGAGGCATCGTGCGGGACCAGATCGGGGAAGGCGCGCTCAACCTGCCGGCCGCGTGGCATACGATGCGGTCGCTCACGGAACACACACTCAAGTTCACTGTCACCTCGCCCTACATGCTGGCCAAGACGCTCCTGGACGAGCACTACGGCGATCTGCGCGCCATGACGATGGACATCGCGGAGGTCCTGCGCAGGCAGGTCGCCGAGATCGACGCGCCGATCCTGCAGGTGGACGAAGCTAACCTGACCGGCCACCCGGAGGACGCCGATTGGGCGCACGAGCCCGTCAACCACGTATTGGGCGCCGTGCAGGGCGAGAAGGGGCTGCACCTCTGCTTCGGCAACTACGGCGGCCAGAGCATACAGTCCGGCCTGTGGAACGACCTGATGGTTTTCCTGAACAACCTCGACGTCGACCATCTCGTCCTTGAGTTCGCAAGGTGGGGTTACGAAGAGCTTCCGCTGTTCAGGGACTTGCGCGGCGACATCGCCCTGGGCGTGGGCGTGATCGACATCAAGGACAACGGAGTGGAGCCGCCGGACGAGATCGCCCGGCGCATCGAGCACGCCATCGACGTGCTCGGACCGGAGCGCGTGCGCTGGGTGCACCCCGACTGTGGATTCTGGATGCTGCACCGGAGCGTGGCGGACCGCAAAATGGCCAGCCTGGTGGCCGGGCGGGATCTCGTGCTGGGTCAATAAAGGCTTACTCGCTGCGCAGCACTTCGGCGGGATTGGCCAGTGCGGTCCGGGTGACGTGATATCCGATGGTGATCACCGTAATCAGCAGGGCCACGCCTCCAGAGACCAGGAAGATCCCCCACCCCATCTCGATCCGGTAGGCGAAGGATTCGAGCCAGCGGCTCATGACGACCCACGCGGCCGGCCAGGCGAGGGCGTTGGCCAGGAGCACGAGGCCGACGAATTCGGCGGACAGCGTGGCGAGTATGCGGCGCACCGAGGCACCCAGCGCCTTGCGGATGCCGATCTCCCGGACGCGGCGTTCCACCGTGTAGGAAACCAGCGCGAAGAGACCAAGGCAGGCCAGCAACACCCCGACGAGCGCGAAAACCGCGAATACGTACCCGATCCGCTGTTCGGCCCGGTACAGCCGGTCGATATCCTCGTCGATAAAGGAAAAGGCGAAGGGGAAATCCGGGAAATGCCGCGTCCAGGCCTGTTCCATGAAACCCAGCGTGCGCATCGTTTCCTCCGGCTGGACCCGGACCACAATGAGCTGTCCGCGGCCGTACATGATGGCCAGCGGTTCGATGGGCAGGTGGAGCGAGCGCAGGTGGAAGTCCCGGACCACGCCGATCACCGTCTGTATCATGCCGATGCCGAACTCGACCTGGTTTCCCAGCGCTTCTTCCGGCGTATCCCAGCCCAGGAGCCGAACCGCAGACTCGTTGAGCAGGATGTTCTCGGATTCCACCTGGCTCTTCAACGGACCGCTGAAAGTCCTTCCCGCCAGCAATTCAACGCCCAGCGTCTCCACGTAACCTGACGCGACGATGATCCCCTGGAGGTCGTGCTTGACCTGGTCCGGATCATCGACACGCCAGGCTGTTTCGGTGGTTATACGGCCGATGTTGCCCGTAAGGCCAGGCAGGTAGATGCCCTGGCTCACGTCCGCTACCCCGCTGTACCGGAGCAATTCATCCTTCCAGGGCTGGTACTTGTAGGCCACCTCCGCGATTGAGGGAATGGCGATCGCCTGCTCCTTGTCGAAACCCAGGTGCTTGTTCTGGATGTAGCTGATCTGGCTGAACAGGACGCCCGTGGCGATGATCAGTACAATGGAAATGGCGAACTGGACGACGACGAGCAGCTTCCTCGAAATCGCCCTGTGCGTTTCGAACGGCCGGCCATCCTTGAGTCCTGGAAACGCCCCGAAGGACGAAAGCCTGATGGCCGGATACCCGCCGGCCGACAGGCCGATCAATATCGCCGCGGCAGGCAGGGCCACCCACCAGAGCGCATGCCCCATGAAACCGATGGACACCGGCATGCCGGTCAGCCCATCGAACCAGGGAGAAACGAGCCAGACCGCCAGCAGGGCGATCAAAAGGGCCGCGACGGTCAGCAGGACCGATTCGCCCAGGTACTGCCGGACCAGGTGCAGGCGGGACGCACCGAGTACCTTCCGCAATCCGATCTCCCGCAACCGGTGGGCGAACTGCGCGGTGGACAGGTTTACATAGTTGATGCAGGCGATTACCAGGATGAAGAGGCCCATGGCGGCCAGGATGTAGACGTAGCTTACATCGGTGTTGGCACCGGGCTCGTTCTCCAGGTGGGAATAGAGGTGTATGCCGGTGACGGGTTGGAGGGAAAACTCGTAGCGGCCGCCGCGCACCTGGAGCTGCTCTCCCACGTGCCGGTCCACGAAACCGGGGAATCTCGCGGCCAGGTCCTCCGGCGAATGCCCATCGCCCAGCATGATATAGGTGTAGTAGAAAAACGAGTCCCAGTTCTCCCGCGACCAGTGCCCGTATTCTTCAAACCCCGAAGCCAGCGAAATGAAGAAATCGGCGTGAAAATGAGTGTTGGCCGGCATGTTCTTCATGACGCCGGTGACTGTCAGCAGCATGAAACCATTGTCGGCGATGATCGTCTTGCCCATCGGATCCTCATCCCCGAAGTACCTGCGGGCCGTATCTTCGCTGATGACCAGGGTGTACGGCGCTTCGAGCGCGGTTTCCGGGTCACCCTGGACCAGGGGCAGCGTGAAGAAATCGAACAACGAATCATCCGCCCAGTAGACCGCTCTTTCGTAGAATACACGGTCTTCGTACTTCATGACCCAGGTGCCGGTCGTGGGGTGCATGCGCAGATGGCTTTGGACCTCCGGGAAGTCGGCCAGGAGCGCGGGGCCCACGCTGATGGACGTCTTGGCGTTGTCGTTGAACACGACCCGGTAGATCCGGTCGGCCTGCGCGTGATAGCGGTCATAGCTCAGTTCGTGGCCGACATACCGGAAGATCAGGATGGCGCAGGCCATGCCGACCGCCAGGCCCAGGACGTTGATCGCCGTATAACCCTTGTTGCGGCCCAGGTGTCGCAACGCTATGACGATGTCGCTGGTAAACATGTCTCGCATCCCGGTTGGAGACGCGTTCGGCTCAGACCCCGAGCATCCACATCATCACCGTATACACGAGTATGGTAATCAGGACGACGCCGAGCAGGTTCAGCCAGAAACCGGCGCGGATCATCTGCTGGATGGTGACGTGGCCGGACCCGAATACGATGGCGTTGGGCGGGGTGGCGACCGGCAGCATGAAGGCGCAACTGGCGGCGATGGCGGCCGGCACGATCAGCATGTAGGGGTGCAGGTCGAATACCGGCGACAGGGCGGCCAGGATGGGAATGAACGTGGCCGTGGTGGCGGTGTTGCTGGTCAGTTCCGTCAGGAAGATCACCAGTGCGATGACGGCCATGACCAGCAGCAGCGTGGGGATGCCGGACAGGAACGCCAACTGGTGGCCGATGTATTCCCCCACGCCGTTAGCCCGGATGGCCGCCGCCAGGCTGAGTCCGCCTCCGAAGAGCAGCAGAATACCCCATGGGAGCTTCACGGCCGTATCCCAGTTCATCACGAACACCCGCCGTTTCACGTCCACCGGCACGACGAAGAGGGCAAGCGCCGCGACCATGGCGATAACCGGATCGGACAGGCCCGCCAGCGGGTGCAGGTCCCCGATCTGTACCTGGACCAGCAACGGACGGGTGATCCAGGACAGGGCCGCGAGGAGGAACACTGCCAGCACGACCCTTTCCCCCCGCGACATGGCGCCCAACTGCCGGTAGGCCTTCTCCGTCACTTCTCTGCTTCCCTCGATGCGCTCGCCCCGGACGGGATAGAGGACCCGGGTCAGCATCAGCCAGGCCAGCGGCAGAAAGACGACCACCAGGGGAAGTCCCACCCCCATCCACCGTACGAAACTGATCTCCTCACCCAGGCTGGACTGGATAAAGGACGCGAGGAATACGTTGGGCGGGGTGCCGATGATCGTTCCGATGCCGCCGATAGACGCCGCGTAGGCGATACCCAGAAGCAGGCACAGGGCGAAATGCGGGCGCGTCTTTGATCCGGGCCCGCCGTTTACGGTGCTATCGTTTCCTGTACCGCTGTTTCCTATGCTGCCGGTCCCCGCGCCGCCTCCCACGCTCCCGGGTTCCACCTGCTCCACCAGGCCGATGATGCTGAGCGCGATGGGCAGCATCATGACGGCGGTGGCCGTATTTGACACCCACATGCTGAAGAAAGCCGTTACGCCCATGAAACAAGCAACGATGCCCGCCGGATGGTCGCCGGCCGCCCGCAAGGCTTTGAGCGCGAGGCGTCGATGGAGTCCCCAGCGCTGCATGGCCAGGGCGATGAGAAAGCCGCCCATGAAGAGGAAGATCAGCTCGTGGGCGTAAGGTGCGGCCGCCGCGCGAACCGGGGACGCTCCCGCCATCGGGAGCGCGACCAGTGGCAGGAGCGCCGTGGCATAAAGTTCGACGGCTTCCGTCATCCACCAGATCGCCATCCACGCCGCCAGGGCCATCGTGGCGCGGCCGGCGTTCGAAAACTCGATCGTCTCACCCGCGCCGTTCGCGTACGCGTGGGGTAACAGGCTGTAAAGGAGGAGCGCGAGTAGTGGACCGGTTACGAGGCCGATCCACTGGACGGAGGTTTTGAGGTGCAGAGATTTCATAGGGATTGCAGACTACATCTGGTTAGCTGACACGTCCTGGTCTCTTACAGTTATTCTTTG